>JACRMO010000160.1 GCA_016214925.1 Gammaproteobacteria bacterium | reverse complement strand
TGGAGCAGGGCGCGTTTGTAACACGAATTTGGTATACGGCACAAAACCCGTCTCGCACGTGCGGCTACATCGCGCGGATGGACTGGTACAATGCCGCGAACCGGGGACAGATTTCAAATCTGTCCCCTCAACAGTGAAGGCAGATAATATGGAACGCAAGGTAGATGTCGCCATCATCGGCGCCGGCAGCGCCGGACTCACGGCCACCGCCACGGTGCGCCGTTATACCGAAAACTTCGTGCTCATCGACGGCGGCGAACTCGGCACCACCTGCGCGCGCGTCGGCTGCATGCCCTCCAAGGCGGCGATCCAAGTCGCCGAGGATCTGCATCGACGCGGGGCCTTCGAACGCGAGGGCATTGCCGGTGGCGCAGGCCTTTCGGTGGACATCCCGGCGGCGCTGGAACATGTGCGCGATCTGCGCGATGTGTTCGTCGATCAGGTGCTGGCCAGTAGCATCGATCACATGGACGAGGAACAGTTTATCGCGGAGAACGCCTTCTTCCTCGAACCCACCTTGTTGCAAGTCGGCGACCGGCAGATTCGCGCCGAGAAAATCATCCTTGCCACGGGCTCGAAGCCCGTTGTGCCGCGCGCCTGGGAAGCCTTCGGCGAGCGCATTTTGACGACCGATACGTTCTTCGAACAGGAGGATCTGCCGGCGCGCGTCGCTGTGGTTGGACTCGGCGTGATCGGTCTGGAACTCGGGCAGACGCTTGCGCGTTTGGGTGTGCAGGTGACCGGCGTCGATCTGGCGACAGGCATCGGTGGTCTGCGCGATCCCGAGGTGAACGCGGCGGCGATTGAAATCATGAACAAGGAATTTCCGCTGTGGCTGGGCAAGGCCGCCGAATTGAGTGAAGAGTCCGACGGCAGCCTGCGCGTCAGCGCCGGCGAACAGAGCGTGGTGGTCGACAAGGTGTTGGTGTGCATGGGCCGGCGGCCGAGTCTGTGTAATCTTGGCCTCGATGGTATCGGTGTACGTTTCACAGCGCGTGGTGTGCCCGAATACGATCCAAACACGATGCAGATCGGTCAGTTCCCGATTTTCATCGCCGGCGATGTTAACGGCGATCGGCCGATTCTGCATGAGGCCAATCTCGAAGGCCGCATGGCCGCCTACAACGCCACCCATGAACCCATCGTCGCGTTCAAGCGCAAGGCGCCGCTGGCGATCACTTTCTGCGATCCCAACATCGTCAGCGTCGGCGCGCCGCTCGATACCTTGCAGGAAAACGCCATCGCCATCGGCGATATGAAATTCGGCCCGCTCGGTCGCGCCCTGGTGATGAACAAGAACAAAGGCCTGCTGCGCGTGTACGCGCGCAAGGCCGACGGCCGTGTGCTCGGCGCGGCGATGATCGCGCCCAAAGGCGAGAATCTCGGGCACTTGCTGTGCTGGTGTATCCAACAGGAACTGACCGTCGCCGATCTGTTGAAGATGCCGTTTTATCACCCGACCATCGAGGAAGGCTTGCAAGGCGCGTTGTACGATCTGCGCCGCAAGCTGGATATTAAGGGCGAGATTCCGCTGGAGCTGGAGCTGCTGTAGCGGGCGTTCAACGACTGCTGTGGAGCGCTGCGATTCGGTAAGTCCCCACAAGAAACCTGGCGATTAACGGTTTATAGGTAACAAATCGGTGCGAAGCGAGCCTTGCGGCTAACCGGTTGATGGGGCCGGCGGATGACCCGGATCGACCCTTGGCAGACAGTCTCCTGCACCGCACCGCAGTGTTTGTCAGCATCGGCTTACAACGTCATGCTGCTTCCGGTACTGGCCCACTCCCGCAACGTGTCCTATCATTTCCCTCAATCAAATTACAGGAGTAATCCCTATGCATCCTCGGCAGCGCAAATTCATAGCGGCGGTCACGCTGGGCGCGACGATAGCCGTGCCCGGCCTGTCCTTGGGTGCCTTGATCGATCGCGGTGGCGGTTTGATCTACGACACAGACTTGGATATCACTTGGCTGGCGGATGCGAATTATGCGGCGACGTCGGGCTACGATGCCGATGGCATGATGACGTACAGCGAGGCAAATGCCTGGGTGAATCAATTGTCGTTCGGCGGCTTCGATGATTGGCGCTTGCCGTTCAATCCGCAGCTTGATGCAAGCTGCTCGCTCACTCGCAATGTGAATGGAATTACGTTGAACGCCGGCTTTGACTGTCAGGGAAGCGAGTATGGTCACTTGTTCTATAGCGAACTTGGTGGGACGACGGGCTCTCCCATTACCGACAGCACAGACCCCGATGTGGCGTTGTTTTCAAATATTATGACCTATGTGCCCAGTACATTAGGTGCATTAGGTGAATATTGGGCGGCAGCAGCGGTTTATTGGTCGCCAGACCTCCAAAGCAATTACACGATCTACCATCATTTCCATTTCTCCGATGGCTATCAAAGAGATTTCGATCCCACAATAGCCATGCATGCCATGGCCGTGCGCGATGGCGATGTGGCGGCTGTCGTGCCCGTGCCGGGCGCGGTTTGGCTGTTCATGTCAGGTTTGATGGGTTTGATGGGTGCAGCTAAGCGCAAGACGGCGGTATAACCATCGACGTGCTGTAGTCGAAACGGCTCCTTCGGGGGCCGTTTTAGTTTATGGTGAAGCTTCCGAGATTGCTGTTTTCTGCTGTAGTTGATCTGTGTGATACGTGGAGTCTGCTGCTCCGCAATCGTTGGTCCATCAAGCGTAGTGAGAATGAATGGATCAACGTGTAAGCCGCGCAGCTTCTTTCAACACCAACTGCGTAAATGCGTGTGCCGCGGGACTCAGGCGTTTCCCTTCGCGTTGCACCAGGTACCACTGCCGCTTCAACGGAAAACCTTGGACATCCAGCACGCACAGCTGACCGGACGCTAATTCCGCCTGAACCGTATGCAG
Source organism: Gammaproteobacteria bacterium (assembly GCA_016214925.1). Lineage (GTDB taxonomy): Bacteria > Pseudomonadota > Gammaproteobacteria > Thiohalobacterales > Thiohalobacteraceae > JAHJQQ01. The sequence goes on along the minus strand of JACRMO010000160.1, from coordinate 20,922 downwards.
TGACACCACGCCCAGGCCCAACCCCGCTTCCACCGCCTGCTTGATCGCCTCGTTCTTGTTCATTTCCATGGCCGCCTTGAAGCTCAGGCCACTCTCCGCGAGAAATTTCTCCAGTGCGCCGCGCGTACCGGAACCCTGCTCACGCCCGATAAGAGGTTCTTCGAGCAAACGTGCGAGCGGTATTTGACGTGCCTGTGCCAACGGATGACTGGTCGCGGCGATCACCACCAGGGGGTTGTCCATAAAGGGCTGGGCGTTCAGGCCGAGCCCTTCCGGTGGCTTGCCCATCAGCGCCAGATCGATGCTGTTCCCGGTCAGGTGCTGCAACAGCGTTTCGCGATTGACCACGTTCAGACTGATGCGCACATCCGGATGCAACGCGCGAAACAAGGCTAGCAGCCGTGCCGTGAAAACGCTGGCGGTACTGGCCGCCGACACCGTCAAGGTTCCGCCCTTCAAGCCCTGCAGATCTGCCAGTGTCTGTTCCAGGTTGGCGAGCTCGCGCCCGATGGCATGACCGGACCGCAGCGTCTCCCGTCCGGCCTCGGTCAGGTGGATATGCTTGCCCATGTGTTCGAACAGCGGCATCCCCAGAGTCACCTCTAGCTGTTTGATTTGCATAGAAACTGCGGGCTGAGTCAGGTGGAGCTCGGTGCTGGCGCGGGAGAAGCTCCCGCAACGGGCGACCGCTTCGAGAATTTCCAGCTGGCGGAGGGTTAGCTTGTACATAAATGTATATTTGAGGTTATCTAACAATTCCTGAATATAACTAATAGACCATGTGATTTATAGTGCTACCGAAATCCAGGGATTTATACGTCCCGTGCACATCTGTCATTCCATTTGGAGAAATTACATGGCCCACGATCAATCCAGCCGCTACGCCAACCTCGACCTCAAGGAAGCCGACCTCATCGCCGGCGGTAAGCATATCCTGGTCGCCTACACGATGAAGCCCAAGGCCGGCTACGGCTACTTGGCCTCCGCTGCCCACTTCGCCGCCGAGTCTTCCACGGGCACCAACGTCGAGGTCTGCACCACCGACGACTTCACCAAGGGCGTGGACGCGCTGGTGTACTACATCGATGAGGCCACCGAGGATATGCGCATCGCCTATCCGCTGGAGCTGTTTGATCGCAACGTCACCGATGGCCGCTTCATGCTGGTGTCGTTCCTGACCCTGACGATCGGCAACAACCAAGGCATGGGCGACATCGAGCACGCCAAGATGATCGACTTCTACGTGCCCGAGCGCGTGGTGCAGATGTTCGACGGCCCGGCCAAGGACATCTCCGACCTGTGGCGCATTCTCGGCCGCCCGGTCAAGGACGGCGGCTACATCTCCGGCACCATCATCAAGCCCAAGCTCGGCCTGCGCCCCGAACCGTTCGCCAAGGCGGCCTATGAATTCTGGCTGGGCGGCGACTTCATCAAGAACGACGAGCCGCAAGGCAACCAGGTGTTCGCGCCGATCAAGCAGGTGCTGCCGCTGGTGTATGACGCCATGAAGCGCGCCCAGGATGAGACCGGCGAAGCCAAGTTGTTCTCCATGAACATCACTGCCGATGACCATTACGAAATGTGCGCGCGCGCCGATTTCGCGCTGGAAACCTTCGGCCCCGATGCCGACAAGCTGGCCTTCCTGGTCGACGGTTTCGTCGGCGGCCCCGGCATGGTCACCACCGCCCGTCGCCAGTACCCCAACCAGTACCTGCACTATCACCGTGCCGGTCATGGCATGGTCACCTCGCCGAGCGCCAAGCGCGGCTACACCGCCTTCGTGCTGGCCAAGATGTCACGCCTGCAGGGCGCGTCCGGTATTCACGTCGGCACCATGGGTTACGGCAAGATGGAAGGCGAGGGCGACGACAAGATCATCGCCTACATGATCGAACGCGACGAGTGCCAGGGTCCGGTTTACTTCCAGAAGTGGTACGGTATGAAGCCGACCACGCCGATCATCTCCGGCGGCATGAACGCGCTGCGTCTGCCCGGCTTCTTCGAGAACCTCGGCCATGGCAACGTGGTCAACACCGCGGGCGGTGGTTCGTATGGCCATATCGACTCGCCTGCCGCCGGTGCGAAATCGCTGCGTCAGGCCTACGAGTGCTGGAAGGCGGGTGCCGATCCGATCGAGTACGCGAAGCAACACCATGAATTCGCGCGCGCCTTCGAATCGTTCCCGGGCGATGCCGACAAGCTGTTCCCCGGCTGGCGCCAGAAGTTGGGTGTCAAAGCCGCGTAACGGCTTGTACTGAGTCATAACAGAGGGCGGTGACAATCGAGAGCCATTCGGTTCTCAGTTGTCGCCGCCCTTTTTTGTTTCTATTGATGAATGAGCGTAACCCGCGGGTCTGCTTTCGATCACAGATATTGAAGTCTTGTCAGAGATCGTCCGCTTTGGAGGTGGGCGCATCCTGTGCTTCGGGCTCGGCTTGGTGCAGTTCCAGCAACGGCTTGGCCATATCCTCCGGCAACTGATACTGCACGCCCAGGTCCGGCCGGGCGAGCACGTACTCACCATCGCCGCCGCGCAATTCGAAAGCGATGTGTTTGCCGTCGGCCAAGGTAATCGACACCGGTTGGCTGGCGGCCTTTTGGTACTCACGTACCCACAGCGCGCTGGTGTTTTTCCAGGCCTGCACCAGTTTCTGCGGCGCATCGGCGGAGAGCTTTTCCGGCGCCGGTTCCACCTTCCAGCCTTTATCCTGTTTCGTCAGTTTCAGTTTCGGCAGGTCGAGTGCGACGATATCCGCGCCCGCCGGCAGCAGTTTGCGGCTGGCGAATTGCGCGCGCTTGCTCTGCAGGATGCTTTGATAGCTGTCCATGATCAGATGGACCTGGTCGCCGAGCTGCACATAGCGCAGACCGTCCAGCGGATCGGTGTCGCCGAAGCAGATTTCCGTGGTATCGAAATGTACGGTGGTCTGCGCGGGCTGCAGATTGAGCTTGGCGAGATCCAGCGTGTTCGCGGCATAACTGCGCTGCGGGCGGGTATCGAGCAGTGCCAGCAGGGCGTCGACTTGCGTAGTGTCTGCCGCGAGCGGAACGGCGCCCACGACCTGCCAGCCATTCTTCACGCGTTCCAGCTTCACGGTGTTGCCGTCGCGAATGATCTCGATCTTGGCAACCTGTTCGCGTGTGAGCGTGGTAAGCGGCGGGATTTCCTTGGGCGGTTCGATGCCGGGCTTGTAGAACACCACGGCGATCAGCACGAGCACGCCGATCAGCAGGAACAGGTTGAGCAGCACGCGTGTCTTCATGTTGGATCGCTCAACGTTTGCGGCGGCGCAGCCAGATGAACACGCCGCTGCCGAGCAAGGCCAGCGGCATGCCGAACAGGAAGCCGGCGCCGATCACGGCCTGGGCGGTGCTGGTCAGGGTGAGTGATTGATCCGGCCCGGCCTTGGCGCGAATGGCGATGAAGCTATCGTCGTTGCTCAACCAGTGGACCATGTTCAGGCCGAGATCCAGATTGCCGCCGTTGCCAAGATAAGCGTTGGACAGGAAGTCGCCGTCGCCGACGACGATGACGCGCTGTTGCTGGCTGGCGTCGTCGGGGTTTGCGGCGCTGCCGGTGGATTTGGCGGTGTCGCCCGGGCGTGCGCGCGTGAGTACGAAGCCGATATCCAACGGCCCGGCGCGTTCGTCGCCGCCGGCGTCGTAGCGGATTTCACCGCTGAGTTCGCCGGTTTCGGTCCAGGCGCGTTCCAGCGTCGACAACAACGGTTGACCTTCCCAGCCTTCGCGTTGTTTCCATTCCAAGGCGGCGGTGTGCGGGAACAGGCTCATGATGCGCAGTTCGCGTGTGACCGGATGCGCGGGGTATTCCGTTACCAGCACGAAATCCGGATTCTGGATGCCGAATAATTGCGTGCTCGCATCGACGATGATGCCGGGTAGTTTCTCGATACCAAAATACTCGGCAAGTTTTTCCAGGCCGGCGGATTCGCCCGGGTCGGTCAGCCACAGCAGGTTGCCGCCCTTGTCGAGATAGCTGCGCAGGATCGCGATTTCACCAGGCAGTAACGCGGCCTGCGGACCGGAGATCACCAGCAGACTGATGTTGTTGGGTATCTGCGGGGTCTGGGTGAGATTGAGACTCTGGACCTTGAGGCCCTTGCGTTCCAGCGCACTCCCGAAACTGCCCAGGTCGTGATTGGCCTGACCGTGCGGATCGCGTTCGCCGTGACCGGAGAGGAAGGCGATCCAGCGTTCGCCTTGACGCTGGGTGCGCAGCAGCGCATTGGTGAGTGCCTGTTCACTGAGTTCCTGCACGCGTTCGCTGCGGCCCTGGTAGGCGACGCGCAATTCGCCGTCCATGGTCACGCCGAGTTCGCGCACGCGCTCGGGCTCGGCATCGGGATTGACGAATGTGAGTTCGATGTCCGGCTTGCGGCGCTGATAGCGTGCGATCAGTTCCTTGATCTGGCCGCGCAGGGCATCGTTCTCGCGCGCAAAGGCGGTGATCTGCACGGGTTCCTTGAACAGCGCGAGGGTGCGCACGCTGTCGGTCGACAGACTGTTGCGGCCGCTGGCGGTCCAGTCGGCTTCATGTACATATTGCGTGCTCAGCCAAGCAAGCAGACCGATGACGATCAGGAACAGCAGCGTGAAGCTGTAGCGTTGCAGGCGCAGGCCGATTTTGGTTTTACGCGTGACGTCCATAGTGTTGAAGGCTTCGCTATCAGTGCGGTAGACGGTTGGCATCCATGCGCTGGATGCTCAATACCAGGAAGGTCAGGATGAATAACAGGTAGTAGACCACGTCGGTGCTGTTGAACAGACCTTTGAGCAGCGAGTCGTAGTGCTGCACCAGTGACAGATAACTGAACAGGCCGCTGACCTGCTCGCCGGAAGCACCGGCCCAGTTGATGATCCACAGCAGCAGCAGCAGGCCGAAGCTGCTGACCGCCGCGATGGTCGGCTGTTCCGTGAGGCTGGACATATACAAGCCGGCGGCGGCGAACGCGCCGATCACCAGGGTCAGGCCGAGCAGGCCGCTGAGCAATTTGCCGACGTCCAGCGTGGTGCCGGCGAACAGCGACAGCGCCATCACGGCGAGCAGGCCGAGCAGCGCCAGAAAGAAGCCGAGCACGCCGAGGTATTTGCCGAGCACGATCTCGGTCATCGATACCGGCGCGGACATTAGCAGGCTCAAGGTGCGGTTGCGTTTCTCTTCGCTCAACACGCGCATGGTGATGAGCGGCGCGACCAGCAGCAATACCACGGCGGCATTGCCGAACATCGGTGCGACGATCACATCGGTCACGCCCGGCGCATCCTCCATCCCGGCCAATTGCGGGGCGTACTGCATGTAGGTGTCGATCTGCGCCAGGAACAGATAGGCGAGAATGAATTGCACCACGGCGAGAATCGACCAGGCCAGCGGCGACAGGAACAGCCCTTTGAGTTCACGGGCGGCGATGTGCAGGATCATCAGGCGGCCTCCTCGGTGGCGGTGGACGTGCCGGCATCCATATGGGCATCCTGCATGGTCAGTTCGATGAAGATCTGTTCCAGCGTGCGGCGCTCCGGGATCAATTCCTCCAGCCCCCATCGACGATTGACCGCAGTCTCGGCGATGGCTTCGGCAGGACTTGCGCCTTCGTAACGCAGACGCAGGCGGCCATCGTCGAGCACTTCCACGGCGGCGACGCCGGGCAGTTGCTGGATCTCGGTCGGTGCCGGCGCGTTGCGCAGGCGCACGATCAGGTGCTGTGAATGCAGATGCTGCTCCAGCCCGGCCAGAGTGTCGGAAAACACCAAGCGTCCGCGGTTGATGATCTGCACGCGGTTACACACACCTTGCACCTCGGGGAGAATGTGCGTGGACAGGATAATGCCGTGCTCGTTGCCGAGTTCACGGATCAATGCGCGGATTTCGCGGATCTGGATCGGGTCGAGGCCGACGGTCGGTTCGTCGAGGATCACCACCGCCGGGTTGTGCAGGATCGCCTGGGCGATACCCACGCGTTGCTGATAGCCTTTGGATAGATTGCCGATCAACCGTTTGCCCACTGCGCCGAGACCGCAACGGTGTTTGGCCTGATCCACCGCGACGCGCAGGCGGTTGCCGGACACGCGATGCAGCCGCCCGCAATAGGTGAGGAATTCATCGACGGTGTGTTCGCGGTACAGCGGTGGTTGCTCGGGCAGATAGCCGAGTTCGTGCTTGGCGCGCTTGGGCGCGTCGAGCAGGTCGATGCCACGCACGCGGATTGTGCCGGCGCTGGGCGCGAGGTTGCCGGTGAGCATCTGCATGGTGGTGGACTTGCCGGCGCCGTTCGGCCCAAGGAAGCCGAGCACGTCGCCCTTGGCGAGTTGGAAGCTGACGTCCCGCACCGCGCAGGTGGGGCCGTAGTAGCGGGACAGATGTTCGGCGTCGATCAGGATTTCCTGGGCCATATTCGCTATGCTTTGAGTTGAGATAAACGAACGACTGCTTAGGCGAGCGGATTATAGTGTAACCCATGTCGTGTTCAAGTGACTGAACTATGACCTGTACCGATGCAGAGAGTTCCCAATGCAGAATCCTGAGGCGCCCACGCATTACTGCGAAATCTACGGCTTCGATGCGGACTGGCGCCGGGCACGCCTGGCGCTGTTGGATCTGACAACGCAGGATGCGCAGCTGGGGGAACGTCTGCGTGCCGACGTGCTCATGCCTAATGTCGGCGCGATTATCGAGGCCTTTTATGGCAAGTTGCTGGCTGACCCCGAGGCGCGCCGAATCCTGGATGCCGCCAGCCTGACCAACCTCAAGCACAGCATGCGTGAATACCTGGCACACTACGGTGAAGGCTATTGCGACCTGGTGTATTTCGAGGATCGCCTGCGCATCGGTCTGGTTCATGCTTGGGTCGGCGTTCCGTTGAGTTTGTATCTGTGCGCCTGTCAGGTCTTGCAGGTAGAGATCAACAACTATATCGATAGCAGTATCGACGCTGCGGCGCAGCGTCGCGGCCTGTCGATGTTCGCCTTTAAGATAGGCGCGCTGGACGCCTCATTGGCCGGCGAGATCTATCACATCGCCCAGATGCGTCATCTCGAAACCTCGGTCACGCGCCTGCGTGATGAGCGTTCGCGGCTGCGTTACGAGGTGGGGACCGATGCCCTGACCGGCCTGGCCAACCGCGCCAGCCTGTTGCCGGAGCTTGCCCAGGCATTGGCGAGTGCGCTGCGCATGGGGAAACCCTTGTGTGTAATCATGTCCGACCTGGATTTTTTCAAGGCCGTGAACGATACACACGGACATCTGGTCGGCGATCAAGTGTTGCGCGACACCGCGGCACGCATGGGTTCCGCCACGCGCGATTTCGATCTGATTGGCCGTTACGGGGGCGAGGAATTCATCGCGGTACTGCAAGACACTTCACTGGAGGTGGCGCGTCAGATTGCCGAGCGCGTGCGCCGTCGCATTGGCGACCATCCGTTCAATATCGCGAATCTCAGTTTGAACATTTCCATCAGTCAGGGTATCGCCCTGGCGCGGGACGGCGACAGTGTGAACAGCCTGATTGCGCGCGCCGATACCGCACTCTATGCCGCCAAACAGGCGGGCCGAAATTGTGTGAGCGTGGCGGATGACCCAGGTCGGGATTGATACTGGCGGGCTAAACGTCCGCAGTTCATCAAATGCGCTGGCAAGGTCTCAGGAAAAATCCGCCAACTCTTCCAGATGGCGGATGATGGTCTTGGATTCATACAGCCAAGTGTGTTGACCGCTGGCGTCGGTGATGCGCAGGCAGGGGACCTTGATCTGGCCGCCTTGCTGTTCGAGTTCGGCACGGCTGGCTGCGTCATGTTGAGCATCGCGCTTTTCGATGTTGAGACCAAGGCGCGCGATGCGGCGGCGTACTTTTAGGCAGAACGGACAGGTTTTGTATTGGTAGAGCACCAGATTGCGGGTGACGGCATCGAGGCGGGCTTGTGCCTCGGGGCTGCGTTCGATGCCTTTGGGAAGGGTGAGTCTTTCCCACAGCAATAGAAACGGGCCGAGCACGATGCGTACGGTTTTGAAGAACAGGCGGAAGAAGGTTTTCATGGAGGTGGGTTCTGCTTGCGTGGATGTTGGTGGGTGGGCGCGGCATTCTCTCAAACGGGCTGGCGCGATGGAAGTGGATTGAAACCAGAATGTTCACACCAGAGATCGCAAAGAACGCAAAGAAAACACAAATTATGTATTCTCTGCGTTCTTTGCGACCTCTGGTGTGAAATGGCTTTTCTCGCAAATACCCACTGTGATATGCAACGCCCATGACCCCGTGGACTCTGCTCGATACGGCCCATGTGCCCGGCCAGCACGGCGCCGGCAGTGCATTGCGCTTGTATCAGCGCGGCACGGAGTTCTCCATCAAGGCCGGCAATTGCGAACTCATGAACAGTCGTGTGCACGGTTCGGAAGATGCGTTGGCCGAGTTGGGTTGTGCGCGTATTGCCGGATGCGCGCAGCCGCGGGTGCTGATCGGCGGGCTGGGTATGGGATATACCTTGGCGGCGGCGTTACACCACTTGGGCGCGGATGCCGAGGTGGTTGTGGCCGAACTGGTGCCGGCGGTGGTGTTGTGGAATCGCGGGCCGCTCGCGCACCTCGCCGGACAACCTCTCGACGATGCGCGCGTGACGGTGCGCGAGCTGGATGTCGGTGAGGTCATGCGTGCGAACTCGGAGGCATTCGATGCGATTCTGTTGGATGTCGACAATGGTCCCGAAGGCCTGACGCGCAAGGCGAACGATTGGTTGTACGGATTGGACGGTTTGGATGCGGCCTACGCGGCGTTGCGGCCTGGCGGGGTGTTGGCGGTGTGGTCGGCCGGTGCCGAGCCGGTGTTTACGCAGCGCTTGTGCAAGATCGGTTTTAGCGTGGAGGAAACGCGCGTGCGTGCGCATGGCGGCAAACAAGGCGCGCGGCACACGATCTGGTTGGCGGTGCGATCTGTCTAAGTAGCCCGGGTTGAGCGCAGGCGAAACCCAGGCCACATCCTAGCCGCCCAACGCGCTTGCGGATTGATCCGCCCAGCGCGCGGAAGCGAGGTAGGTATCGGTCATCTGCGAGGGGGCGAGACGGTCGAAACGCGCGCGCAGGAAGTCGCCCTTCTCGTAGGCGATAACACAGGTGAGTGCCTCGCCGTAGGGACCTTCCTCTTGGCGGTCTGCGCGAGCAGCTCGCACATCTTGGCGCGCTGCATGGCCTGGATCACCAACTCGGTGGGTTTGTTGCCGAGGCCGGCGACCACCAGCAGCGTGATCCAGGTCTTGATGGCCGAGGTGCCGAGATAGACCACTGCCTGGCGAATCGAGTCGATCTTTTTCGGCAGGGCGAAGAAGGCGGAGTTGATGTAGCGCAGCAGCTTGTAGCTGAGCGCGACATCCTGACTCACCAGCTTCTCGACCTCGCCGGCGTCACTTTCGGGGTCTTGCAGTTTGGACAACAGTTGCAGTACGGCAAGCCGGTTGGGTGGCAGTTGCTGGCTCTGCACAATGTTTGGTTTGGACAGAAAGTAACCTTGGAAATACTCGAAACCGAGTTCCTTGCAGTGCTCGAATTCTTCCTGGGTCTCGATCTTCTCAGCGAGCAGCTTGACGTTATAGCCACGCAGCAGGCGCACATGTTCGTCGAGCTGTTCGCGCGACAATGCCATCAGGTCTATCTTCACAATCTGTGCGAGTTCGACCAGCGGTTTCAAATCGTCATTGAACACGAAATCGTCCAGCGCCACGGTGTAGCCTTGCTCAGCGAGACTGCGCACGCTGGCGATAACCTCTGCGTCGGGGCGGATATCTTCCAGCACTTCCAGCACCACGCGATCTTTCGGGAACGGTAACGGCGTGCTGGAGGTCACGAAGCTGCGGGTGAGATTGATGAAGGCGCGGTGCGTGCCGACGATCTGATCCAGGCCGATTTCGATGAAGGCATTGACGATAACCTGCGAGGTCGCCTGATCGCCATCGAACTCGCCGGCGTGGTTCTGGGTGCCGCTGCGGAACAGGAGTTCGTAGGCGAATACGTTCAGGTCACGGTCGAAGATGGGCTGGCGCCCGATATAAATGTCCTGCATGGTGTCTTCCGCCGAAGCCGGGGCGATCCCGTGACATGTGTTGTTCCCTGGGGCGACTAGCCTAGCAGAGACTGGCCAACGATTCAGGGTTTCAATCGCTATCGGCGCTGTCGTAGATTACATGAGAATCCCGATCAGGCCTGGGGGATGTGCGGTGTTTGTATATGCGGCAACAAAAAACCCGGCAGGGCCGGGTTCTTTAGAATGCGCAGACCAGATCGGTGTTACTTGATCTTGGCTTCCTTGTACGCCACATGCTTGCGCACCACCGGGTCGTACTTGCGCATTTCGAGCTTGTCGGGCGTCGTGCGCTTGTTCTTGGTGGTGGTGTAGAAATGACCGGTACCGGCGCTCGATACCATCTTGATCTTGTCGCGTGCACCCTTAGCCATATGTCACCTCAGACCTGTTCGCCGCGGGTACGGATGTCGGTCAGAACCGCATCGATGCCCTTCTTATCGATAATGCGCATGCCCTTGCAGGAAACGCGCAGGCTCACGAAACGGTTTTCGCTCTCCACCCAGAACCGGTGCGTGTGCAGGTTGGGCAGGAAACGGCGGCGCGTTCTGTTTTTGGCGTGGGAGACGTTGTTGCCGGTAATCGGCCGCTTCCCAGTCACTTGGCAGACTCTGGACATAGCTGCAAATCCTTCAAATCAATCGGGTCGGATCACCCAGGCAGACGGCCGGGGACCCACGCAGCGGCGCATTATGTCAGATCGTCCCGGTCCAGACAAGCTATCAGGATGAGCCGCTACAACAGGCCGCGTTCGGCGAACGAGACGGCCTCGCCGTCGCCGATGACCACGTGATCCAGCACCCGGATATCGACCAGCCCCAGGGCCTCGCGCAGGCGTCGGGTCAGGTGCAGATCGGCCTGGCTGGGTTCGGCGATTCCGGAGGGGTGGTTGTGGGCCAGGATCACCGCCGCGGCATTGTGGCCCAGGGCGGCCTTGACCACCTCACGGGGGTGGACGCTGGCGCCGTCGACGGTACCGCGAAACAGGGCCTCGTACTCGATGACCCGATGGCGGTTGTCCAGGAACAAGCAGGCGAACACCTCATGCGGATAGCCGCGCAGCCGGGCCTGCAGGAAGCGCCGGGTGGTATCGGGGTTGGCCAGCACATCGCCGCGCTGGAGATCGGCGAGCAGGTAACGACGGCCGAGTTCCAGGGCTGCGAGCAGCAATGCCGTGGTGGCCGTGCCGAGGCCGCGGCAGGCCTGCAAGCGTGCCGGGGGCAGATCCAGCCAAGCGCGCAGGCCGCCGTGCTGGTCCAGGAGCTGGCGACCGAGGTCGATAGCATTGCAGCCGGTGGTCCCGGTGCGCAGAAAGATGGCGAGCAGTTCGGCGTCGGACAGGCTCTCGGGACCGCGGGCAAGCAGTTTTTCGCGCGGCCGCTCGGCCGCCGGCCAATGGCGGATGGACATGGGACAACCTCCGTGTTGTCGTGGGCAGGTTTTGGTGTTGCCGATTTACGCATGAAACCGGCCGTACTGCCAGTGCCTCCCGATATAACCACGCCGCCTTATGAGGTAAACTCCTGAGCATGCTTGAGCTTTCCAATAAACGCATTCTGCTCGGCGTGTCCGGCGGGATCGCTGCCTATAAGAGCGCGGAACTGGTGCGGCGGCTGCGCGAGGCCGGGGCCGAGGTGCGCGTGGTGATGACCGCCGGTGCTGCGCGCTTTATCACGCCGCTGACCCTGCAAGCCCTGTCCGGCCAGCCGGTGCGCACCGAACTGTTCGATGCCGCGGCCGAAGCGGCGATGGGGCATATCGAACTCGCGCGCTGGGCCGATGCGGTGCTGATCGCGCCGGCCAGCGCCAACACCCTTGCCCGTCTGGCTCACGGCTTGGCGGACGATTTGTTATCCACCCTATGTTTGGCGACGCGCGCGCCGTTGCTGGTGGCGCCGGCTATGAACCACGCCATGTGGGACAACCCCGCGACCCAAACCAATATCGCGGCGCTGCGCGAACGCGGCGTGTGCATCTGCGGCCCCGGCGTCGGCAGTCAGGCCTGCGGTGAAACCGGCCCCGGCCGGATGCTGGAACCGCCGGAGCTGGTCGCGGCGGTGGCGGCGCTATTTCAACCCGGCCTGCTGGCGGGCCTGCGTGTGTTGGTTACCGCCGGTCCGACCCGCGAGGCCATCGATCCGGTGCGTTTCATCAGTAACCGCAGTTCCGGGAAGATGGGCTATGCCGTCGCCGAAGCGGCTGCCGAGGCTGGCGCGCGCGTGGTCTTGGTGAGTGGCCCGGTCGCCTTGGCGCCACCGGCGCGGGTGGACTGCGTGGCCGTCGAGACCGCTACCGAAATGCACACGGTGGTGCTCGCACGCGCCACCGACTGCGACATTTTCATCGGCACGGCGGCCGTCGCCGATTACCGCCCGCACAGCCCGGCTGAGCACAAACTGAAGAAGCAGACCAGCGCGCTACGGCTGGATCTCGAACGCACCGCCGATATCCTTGCCGCGGTCGCGGCGTTGCAGCCCGCGCCGTTCACCGTCGGCTTCGCCGCCGAGACCGAACGCCTGGCCGAACACGCGCGCAGCAAGCGCATGGCCAAGTCGCTGGACATGATCGCCGCCAATTGGGTGAATGTACCCGGGCAGGGTTTCGAGGCGGATACCAATACACTGACCTTGTATTGGGAGGGCGGTGAGTGCGAATTGCCGCGCGCGTCCAAAACCCAGTTGGCGCGCGCGCTGATCGCGCAGGTCGCGGCGCACTACAAGACCAAACAACTCAATCATCCCAGCAGAGACACACACCGGCATGCAGACGATTCAGCTTAAGATTCTCGATCCGCGCATCGGCACCGAATTCCCGCTTCCCGACTATGCCACCGCCGGTTCCGCCGGCATGGATCTACGCGCCTGCGTGGATGTGCCGCTGGTACTGGCGCCGGGTGCTGCCGAACTTATTCCTACCGGTATGGCGATCCACATCGAAGACCCGGGGTTCGCCGCAGTGTTGTTGCCGCGTTCGGGCCTGGGTCACAAACACGGTGTTGTGCTCGGCAATCTGGTTGGACTGATCGACTCGGATTATCAAGGTCAACTGTTGGTTTCGTGCTGGAACCGGGGTCGGGACTCCTTTACCATCCAGCCGGGGGAGCGCATTGCCCAAAGTCCAACGACCAAGCCAGCGGCGGCTTTGCCCGGCAGCGGTGGCCGGCTCAGCCTGATCCATCTCGGGGTGTTGATCTTCCTCCTGGGCACCGCATTGATCGCCGGCATCGCCATTTTCTTCCAGCAGGACGCGGCCAAACAGTCCGCCGAAAGCTGGCGGCAGGAAATCGCCCTGACCGCCGAGAATCTCTCCGACCGTATCGCCACGCAGTTGGCCCAGCATGCCGCCAAGATGGAACTGGTGACGCGCGATGCGCAACTGGTCGAACTGGTCACGCAGAACGATGCCGAACAGTTGCGCAAACGCGAGGCCGAGTTGGCCTATCTGTTCCCGGATTCGGTGCGCGTGCGCATCCTGCCGCCGGGACTGACCGAAGTCGACATGAACGCGACACCGCCGTTGAGTTATGCGGCGTTGGATATGCTGCGTCAGGCCGAGACCACCGAAACCCCGCCGCCGGCCGAGGTGCATCTGTTCGGCACACCGCAACAGCACATTAATATGGTGCGGCGCATTCTCAGCGCCAGCGGCCGGCGCATCATCGGCAATCTGATGGTGAGTTTTCCGCTACCCGGTATCCAGGAAACGATCGATAGCTCCAAACTGTCGCGCGGCTATGGCGAGATCTGGCAAGTGGCAGGCAAAGGCAAGCCGGTGGTGTTGGCGCGGCACGGTAACCCGTCTCTGCATGTAGGAACGCCAACGGTGACGATCGATATCCCCGGCGCCCGCTGGCAGGTCGCCTATTGGAGCGAAGGTGGCGGCTTTACCACTTCGTCAGAAGGCCTGTGGGCGATTGCCGGCAGCGGTATCGCGGTGTTCGGCTTGCTGCTGCTGTTGATCATGCGCTCCTTCGGCCGTGCTCTGCGGCAGGATCAAACGCTGCTGCTGGGCGCGATACGCGACGCCCGCAACGGACGACTGCAATCCGAGTATGCCCTGCAAATCCGCGAGTGCACCGGGACGATCGACGGTATCCGGCAATTGTTTCAGGGCGAGGCGCCGCCGCCTCCAGCGATGCCGACGGCACGGGCCGCGACTGTTGCGGCTGCTGCGCAGAGCGCGCCGCACGTGGCTGCGATCGACAGTTTCGGCAGCGTTGGACTGGAACTGAGCAACATCGGGGTGGCCGAAATCCGGATCGATCCGTCGATCTTTCGCGCCTACGATATTCGCGGCGTGGTCGATCGCAGCCTCACTCCGGAGTCGGTCTATGAGATCGGCCGTGCCATCGGTTCCGAGGCGCGGGTCCGCGGTGAACAGTCCGTGATCGTCGGCCGCGACGGTCGCTTGTCAGGTCCGGAGTTGCAGGACGCCTTGATGCGCGGCCTACGTGCGGTCGGTGTGCATGTCAAAGACATCGGGCAGGTACCGACGCCGCTGTTGTATTACGCGGCCGCAACATTGGATACCCGCTCCGGTGTGATGCTGACCGGCAGCCACAATCCGCCCGAGTACAACGGCATGAAGATCGTGCTCGCCGGCGAGACCTTGAGCGGCACGGCGATTCAACGCCTGCGCGAACGCATCGAGAACGGCGAGTTCGAGCGCGGCGATGGCCAGTACGAAAAGGTACAGATCGTCGACGCCTATATCGAGCGTGTGCGCAAGGATGTGCAGCTCGCCAAGCCGATGAAGATCGTGGTCGATTGCGGTAACGGTGTCGCCGGCGCGGTGGCCCCCAAATTGTTGGAAGACCTGGGTTGCCGAGTGATTCCGTTGTATTGCGAAGTCGACGGAAAATTTCCGCATCACCATCCCGACCCGAGCAAGCCGGAAAATCTCGCCGATCTCATCCGCGCCGTGCGCGAACAGGGCGCGGATCTGGGTTTGGCCTTCGACGGTGACGGCGATCGTCTGGGCGTGGTCGGTTCCGAGGGCGAGATTCTCTGGCCCGACCGGCTGTTGATGTTGTTCGCCATGGAAATCCTCGGGCGCAATCCGGGCGCCGAGATCATCTATGACGTGAAAAGCTCGCGGCATCTCGCGCGCATCGTCCGCGACTTCGGTGGCAGCCCGGAGATGTGGAAGACCGGCCATTCGCTGATCAAGGCGCGCATGAAGGAGACCGGTGCGCTGCTGGCTGGTGAGATGAGCGGGCATATCTTCATCAAGGATCGCTGGTACGGTTTCGACGATGCCTTGTATGCCGCCGCGCGTTTGTTGGAAATCCTTTCCAACGATCACCGGCCGTCGCACAAGGTGTTCGCGGCCCTGCCCGATGGCGTCAATACGCCGGAGCTCACGTTGCTCATGCAGGAAGGCGAGCCGCAGAAGTTCATGGCGAGCTTCCTCGCCAACGCGCAGTTCGAGGACGCCGAGATACTCACCCTCGACGGCCTGCGCGCTGATTTCGCCGATGGCTGGGGTTTGGTGCGCGCTTCCAATACCACGCCCAGTCTGGTGATGCGTTTCGAGGGCGACACACAGAATGCATTGGAGCGGATTCAGACGCAGTTCCGCCAAGCGATGCTCGCCACTGACGCGAAGCTCAAGCTGCCGTTCTGAGCGCGTCGTCCACGGAAAGCAAAAACTTTCCGTGGACGACGCGGCCAAGATTTTTAAGAATCCAATACCTCATGGAATGGTTTGACCATGGCACTCACCGCTGAATCCGCCCGCAATGTCGCCCATGTATTGAGCGAGGCGATGCCCTATATCCAACGCTTCCAGGGCAAGACCGTCGTCATTAAATACGGCGGCAACGCCATGGTCGACGAGCATCTCAAACAGGGCTTCGCGCGCGACATCGTGCTCATGAAACTGGTCGGTATCAATCCGGTCGTCGTGCACGGCGGCGGGCCGCAGATCGGCGATCTGCTGAAAAAAATCGGCAAGCAGTCGACCTTCGTCGCCGGCATGCGCGTGACCGACGCCGAAACCATGGACGTGGTGGAGATGGTCCTGGGCGGTCTGGTGAACAAAGAGATCGTCAACCTCATCAACCGGCACGGCGGCCGCGCCGTCGGTCTGACCGGCAAGGACGGCGATCTGATTCGTGCGCGCAAGATGACGTTGACGCGCGAGTTGCCGGAATTGAAAACGCCGGAGATTATCGACTTGGGCCATGTCGGCGAAGTCGCCAGCATCGATGCGGGTGTGGTCGATATGCTGATGCACGGCGATTTCATTCCGGTGATCGCGCCGATCGGCGTCGGCAGCGACGGCATGTCTTATAACATCAACGCCGATCTGGTCGCCGGCAAGGTCGCCGAGGTGTTGCAGGCCGAGAAACTGATTTTGCTGACCAACGCCGCCGGTCTGCTCGATGGCAACGGCAACCTGATCTCCGGCGTCACCGCGCGGCAGGTGGACGACATGATCGCCGCACATCATCGACGGCCGCGTCGAGCATGCCGTGCTGGTGGAACTGTTTACCGATGAAGGTTTGGGTACGCTGATCCGCGCGTGACGCTGTAGGACTAGCCGGTATGCTCCGACGGTGGTGTTAATCGCAAAGCCGACTAGCGCAGCTCGGAGGCGGCGCGATTAACACCACCGTCGGAGCGCGGAGCGTCACGCAACACGCAGGGTATCCAGATGTAAGTCCACTCTTTCAGGCTGCCGGCGGGTCGATTCCTGAAGCCGACTTGCGCAGCTCGGAGGCGGAAGGGATCGACCCGCCGGCAGACCTGCGCGCCACATAAAGATGGGTGGAGAAAACATCGCCCTATGGGATGGGCGGGGTCTTACTGCTTCGGCCCTTCCATCTGGGCCGTCTTCAATTCACGGAAGCGGCGGATATCGGCCTCGAATTGGGCGCGGATATCTTCCTGTTCGCGGCGCTTGCCGGCGATGTAGTCCAGGTAGCGTTGGATCTGGCCGCGCGCGCCGAGGATTTCCTCATTCAGTGCATCTGGGATGGGCTTGCCGGAGCGTTCCAGGTCGGCTGCCTCGCGCGTGAGTTGCGACAGGTTGGTCTCGATCTTCTCGATACGATCGCGCGTGACGCGCAGCTGACCATCGATGGCGGCGATCTTGCCGTCGCGGGTCATCACCACATCGTCCTCGGTGGTGAAGGTCGCCAGCAGCATCCGGTCATGCGCGGCCTGTTCGGCGGCGATGCGTTCCTGTTCCTGGCGCTGCGCGGTGAGGCGCGCTTCCTCGGCGAGCTGTTCCGGTGTCTTGGCTGCTTCCAGCGTCTTCATCTCGACGCCCTGCTCGTTGAGTACTTTGCGTTCCTGTTTGGCATATTCCGGTGGCACCGCATCGCCGTAATGCACTTTGCCGGTCTCATCCGTCCATTTGTACAGATGCGGAGCCACTTTACTGGAGCTCTTCGGCGACTTGTCCGCTGCGTGCGCGCCAGGTGCGGAACCCAGCGCGAGGGCGATCAATGTCGTCAGCAAGAGCTTGCGGGCCAAGTTGTGGACAAGAGCGGCGGTTGGCTGCATGCGTGCGGTATCCTTCAATGCAAATTCATGACAACGAGAGCGTTGGCTGCTGCGCCTGACACTGCACCCGCCCACTATACCCACCAGTTCACTTACGGGATGATGGCGTCCATTGTAGCGTCTACGCTGATTCTGGAAACCCTGTAATCTGGAAAGATCCCGATGAGCGGTGTCGAGCATCTGATTCTGTTCGCGGTGTCGCTGGTCGCCAATCTGTTGTCGGCCTTTTCCGGCGGCGGCGCGGGTCTGCTGCAACTGCCGGTGTTGCTGTTCCTCGGGCTGCCGTTTGCCGTCGCACTGGCGACGCACAAGGTGGCGAGCGTTGCCTTGGGTATCGGCGCCACATTGCGCCATCTGAAGGAGGAGCCGCTGGATCGCGGCTTTGCGCTGTTGATTCTGGCGGCGGGTCTGCCCGGCGTGCTGGTCGGCGCCAATGTGATTTTGCAGGTGCCCGATCGCGTGGCACGCATCGCGCTGGGCGTGCTGACCCTGGGGTTGGGTGTGTATTCCTGGCTCAATCCCGGACTGGGTTTGGCCGCGCAGCGACTGCACCGCGACCGCCGTGGCCAGTGGATCGGCGCGGCCGTGCTGTTCGCCATCGGTGTGCTCAACGGTTCGCTCACCTCCGGCACCGGACTGTTCGTGACGCTGTGGCTGGTGCGCTGGTTCGGGCTGGATTACCGCCGCGCCGTGGCCTACACGCTGATACTGGTGGGGCTGTTCTGGAACGGCACGGGCGCGTTGATGCTGGGGTATCTCAGCAGTGTGCGCTGGGACTGGTTGCCGGCGCTGCTGGTGGGTTCGTTGCTGGGGGGTTATCTCGGCGCGCACCTCGCCATCGTCAAAGGTAATAAGTTGATCAAGCGCGGCTTCGAGATTTTGACGGTGCTGGTGGGTGCGAAGCTGATCCTCGGCTGACCACTACACGCCGTATTCCGCACGATAGGCACGGATCGCCGCGACCTGCGCGTCGTGGCCGGATTGCGTTTCCAGATATTCCACCAGCTGATCCAGCGCGGCGATGCTCACCACACGAATACCCAAATCCTGTTCGACTTCCTGAATCGCCGAGCGCGCGCCCTTGCCACGCTCCTGGCGGTTGAGCGCGATAACCACACCGGCGGCGGTCGCGCCCGCGGCGGTGATGATGTCCAAGGATTCGCGGATGGCCGTGCCGGCGGTGATGACGTCGTCGATAATGAGCACGCGGCCTTTGAGCGGCGCACCGACCAGATTGCCGCCCTCGCCGTGGTCCTTGGCCTCTTTGCGGTTGAAGCAATAGGGCACGTCGCGGCCGTGCTCATCGGCGAGCGCAATCGCCGCGGCTGCGGCCAGCGGGATGCCTTTGTAGGCCGGCCCGAACAGCACGTCGAACTCGATGCCCGAGGCGACGATGGCGGCCGCGTAGAAGCGCCCCAGCCGCGCCAAGCGACTGCCGGTGTTGAACAGCCCGGCGTTGAAGAAATACGGACTCTGACGCCCGGATTTCAGGGTGAACTCGCCGAAGCGCAGCACTTCGGTCTCGATGGCGAAGCTCAGGAACTCGCGTTGATAATCGTGCATGTGCGGCTCGTGCTCAGAGGAATGCGTGGGTGGGGTATGATACACGCCGGTCCGATCGGGTACACATATCCGCGTCACCCTGAGGGGGTGCCGCGCGCCCCGCAGGCGGGACGCCGTGAATACATCCCTGTAGGCTTGACGGCCGCATCCCTGCGGCCGACACCCGCCTGCGGGACGCACGGCACCATTCTCCTGCCCGCACGGTCCATGCGATCAAAATAAACTACACAGGTGTCAGCGAATGCGTGTCATCAGCTTCAACGCCAACGGCATCCGTTCGGCGGCCCGCAAGGGATTCTTCGACTGGCTGCCCCATCAGCGGGCCGACTTCGTCTGCATCCAGGAGACCAAGGCGCAGGAGCCGCAGCTCACCGAGCCGCTCTATCATCCGCGCGGTTTCCACTGCTATTACCACGACGCCGAGAAGAAGGGCTACAGCGGCGTGGCGCTGTACAGTCGGGTGCAGCCCGACCGCGTCATCATCGGTTTGGACTGGCCGGAGTTCGATGCCGAGGGGCGTTATCTCGAAGTGCAGGTCGGCAATCTCAGTGTGGTGTCGTTGTATTTGCCGTCGGGGTCGTCCAGCGAGTTGCGTCAACAGGTGAAGTTCAAAGTCATGGACCGGTTCATGCCGCATCTGCACGGGCTGCGCCGCAAAAAACGCGAGTACATCATCTGCGGCGACTGGAACATCGCGCACAAGGAGATCGATCTGAAGAATTGGCGCTCCAATCAGAAGAACTCCGGTTTTCTGCCCGAGGAACGCGCCTGGATGGACGAGCTGTTCGGCAAGACGGGTTACGTCGATGCCTTCCGTGTCGTCGATGAGCGGCCGGATCAATACACCTGGTGGTCGAATCGCGGCCAGGCCCGGGCGAAGAATGTGGGTTGGCGCATCGATTACCAGGTCGTCACGCCGGGCTTGCGCGAGACGGTGGAAGCAGCGCGCATCTACACCGAGCAGAGTTTCTCCGATCATGCGCCGCTGATCATGGATTACGCCTGGGAGTTGTAGCTCCGATGCTGAGCGACATCGGCTTTCTGTCCGCGCTGCTGGTCGGTTTCTTCGGCGGCGTGCACTGCGTGGGCATGTGCGGCGGTATCGTCGGCGCGCTGACGTTCGGTTTGCCGGAATCGATACGCAACCGTCCCGCCGGCGCGTGGCCGTTTCATATCGCTTACAACCTCGGACGCATCACCAGTTACACGTTGGCGGGCGCACTGGTTGGCGGGTTGGGTGCCGGGTTGTTGCAACTGACCGAAGTGCGTCAGGCGCAGCAAGTGTTGCAAATCTTCGCCGCGCTGTTCATGTTCGCATTGGGTTTGTATCTGGGCGGTTGGTGGTCGGGTCTGCGTTATGTCGAACGCATCGGTGGAAGTGTGTGGCGGCGTATCGAACCGCTGGGCCGCGGCTTGTTGCCGGTCGCGACGCCGACACGCGCGTTCATGCTCGGCCTGGTGTGGGGCTGGTTGCCCTGCGGGCTGGTCTATAGCGTATTGATCTGGGCGCTGGCGGCGGGCAGCGCGTTACAGGGGGCGCAACTCATGTTCGCTTTCGGGCTCGGTACGCTGCCGAATCTGCTGCTGATGGGTGTACTCGCGGCGAAACTCGCACGCTTCGCGCGCCAGCCCTGGCCGCGGCGCGTGGCCGGCGGCTTGGTGCTGGTGTTCGCGGGCGTGCTGCTGACGCGCGCGCTCAGTGGGTGAAGAACTGCTGGCGGAACTGCACCTGAAAACTGTCTTTCTCCCCCTCGGGGCGTACATCGAGC
>JACRMO010000159.1 GCA_016214925.1 Gammaproteobacteria bacterium | reverse complement strand
GTCGGACTTGCCGGGGGTGGGTAAACTCCGTACCCTAGCCACACTGCGCCGATGACCTCCCGGGGACCTGCCCGGGGTCCGGCAATAACCCAAACAAGATGAGCCCGTTAGCCCGGGGACAGCCTTCAAATCTGTCCCCGAGCAATCGACGGCGGAGGAAGTAGACGATGACGGGGACGGCCACAGCAATCGATTTCGAACGCGCGCGCTTCAATATGATCGAACAGCAGATCCGTCCCTGGGACGTGCTGGATCAGCGCGTGCTGGACGTGATCGCCGCCACCCCGCGCGAGGCTTTCGTCCCGGAGAAATACCACACCACTTTGGCATTCTCCGACATCAGCATTCCGCTCGAACATGACCAATATATGCTGCCACCCAAGCTGGAGGGCCGGCTGCTGCAATCGCTGTATCTGCAACCCACCGACAAGGTGCTGGAAATCGGCACCGGCAGCGGTTATCTCACCGCCTGCCTGGCGCGGCTCGCCGCGCAGGTCGTCAGTGTGGACATGTTTGCCGATTTCAAATACGCCACCGAGCGCAAATTGGCTGGCCAAGGTATCGCCAATGTCGAACTGAATGTCGGGGACGCCGCCGCCGGCTGGGGCGATGAAGGACAGTTCGACGCCATCGTCGTGACCGGTTCGCTGCCGGTGCTGCATCAAGGCTTCCACCGCAGTCTCAACATCGGCGGGCGGCTGTTCGTAATCGTCGGCCAACCGCCCATGATGGAGGCGCTGCTGATCACCCGCGTCGGCCCTGACCAGTGGGCGCAGGAAAGCCTGTTCGACACCGTGATCCCGCCGCTGCTCAACGCGGCGACACCGGCGGCGTTCAAGTTCTAGGGCCTGTTAATGCGCCAGATCTCCGCGAGCGAACTCAAGCATTATCTGGACAAGGCGTCCCACCCGCCCCTGCTCCTGGATGTGCGCGAGCCCTGGGAGTTCCAGCACTGCCGCATCGACGGCGCGCAACTCATGCCGATGGGCAATGTGCGCAGCGAGGCTGCCGAACTCGATCCCGACCGCGAGACGGTGGTGATCTGCCATCACGGTATCCGCAGCTTTTCCGTCGCGCGCTTTCTGGAACACGAACTCGGCTTTACCAATGTGGTCAATCTCACCGGCGGCGTCGCCGCCTGGGCCCGCGAAGTCGACCGGGACATGCCGACGTATTGAATGCACGTTAATCAGCAACGGTGAACTTCATGAAAACCTCGCGTACGTCCCTTGCCACCCTGATCGCGGCCCTGGTCCCGGCTCTAGCCCTGGGCGGCACGGCCAACGCCGAATCGCTGTATGCGGTCTACCAGCGCGCACAGGAATACGATCCGGCCTTGCGCGCCGCGGCAGCCGCGCGCGACGCGACCATCGAAGTCAAACCGCAAAGCCGCGCCGGCGTGTTGCCGACAATTGGCGTGGGCGGCGATGTCTCACGCAACAGTTATGACGAGCGCAATCCGCTGCCAACCGTCAGCAACCCCACGTACTCCACCAATCAGACCTACAGCCTGAGCCTGACCCAGCCGTTGTTCCGCTGGGACCGCTGGGTGGCACTGGGACAGGCAGACAACCTGGTCACGCAGGCACAGGCCAGCTACACCGCCGCCGAGCAGGATCTGATGGTGCGGGTCGCCGAACGTTATTTCGCGGTGTTGGGCGCGGAAGACGCCTTGCGTCTGGCGCGCATCGAAAAGGAATCCATCGGTCGCCAGTTGGAGCAGGCGCAGCAACGCTTCGAGGTCGGCCTGTCCGCGATCACCGACGAACAGGAGGCACAGGCGCGTTACGACAACGCGCTCGCCGTCGAGATCCGCGCCCAGGATCTGCTGGAATCCACCCGCGAGCAATTGCGCGAGATCACCGGTCAACCGACCGACCAGCTCGACCCGGTGCGCGATGCCGAGTTCGCGTTGATCGCCCCCGAGCCGCCGGATCAACAAACCTGGGTCGATACCGCGCTCAAACAGAATCCGGGGCTGGCCGCCGCGCGCGCCGGCTCCGAGGCCGCGCGCCAGCAGATCCAGATCGCCCGTGCCGGTCACTATCCGACCGTGGATGCGACTGCCAGCTATAACTATCTGGACAGCAACCTGAGCGGCATCCGCGTACTGGAACGCAACGATAGCGCGGTCGGCGTGCAACTGAACGTCCCGCTGTATCAGGGCGGCTATGTGAACTCGAAAACCCGCGAGGCGCGTTACCGCTTCGATGAAGCGCGCGAGAATCTGGATGCCAGCCAGCGCGCGCTGGAACGTCAGACCCGCGATGCCCACCGCGGCGTGATCTCCGGCATCAGCGAGGTGCGCGCCGCGACCCAGGCGCGCACTTCCAGCACCACCGCGCTGGAAGCGGCGCAGACCGGCTATGAAGTCGGCACCCGTACCATCGTCGACGTGCTCGACGCACAGCGCGCGTTGTCGCTGACGGAGTTGAATCTCTACAAGGCGCGCTACAGCTATCTGCTCAACACTCTGCGGATCAAGCAGGCCGCCGGCACGCTGGCACCCGCGGATCTGGATGCCCTGAGCAAGAACTGGTTGGAAACAAAGGCGGCAGCGTCGAATCCGTAAGCGCCGCTCGTAACGACCGGTCTCCGACCATGGAATTCGACCCCATGCTTTCCTCGCTGTGTCGGCACGAAACATCGGCATTGCTGATCATCGACGTACAGACGCGACTCGCCGCCGCCATGCCTGCAAGCGAGCGCGAACGCGTGCTACGCAACAGCGGCATTCTCATCGAAGCCGCCAAAGCGCTCGACATCCCCATCATGCACACCGAGCAATACCCGCGCGGGCTCGGCCCCACCGAGGCGGAACTCGCGGAGCGTCTTGCCGGTCGTGTGCGGCGTCTGGAGAAAACCGTGTTCTCCTGCTGTGGCGCGGAGGGTTTCGATGCCGCCGTCTGCGCCGAGGGACGCACACAGTGGATACTCTGCGGCATGGAGGCGCATGTGTGCGTATTACAAACGGCGCTGGAATTGCACGCGCGCGGGTTGGAGGTGTTTGTCGTCGAGGATGGCGTGTGTTCGCGCACCGGGGCCAACCACGCCAATGCGCTAGGCCGCTTACGCCAGGCCGGCATCGTCGTCAGCAATACGGAATCGGTGCTGTTCGAATGGCTGCGCGATGCCAGCCACCCACAGTTCAAGGCGCTGTCGGCGCTGATTCGCTGATACACCAATCGTAGGTTGGGGTGAGGCGCTTCGTGCCGAACCCCAACGCATGTTCCGCAATGTTGGGGTTCGCTTCGCTCACCCCAACTTACTCGCTGATCCGTTAGTTCCCAACGCCTCCGCCACCATCCCCAGTACCGCATCGCGCGCACCTTTGTTGGCTTCAACGACAGCGGCACCGCGTTCACCGGCGGCGATACGCGCGGACGGATCGGCCAGCCATTGCATCACGCTGTCGGCCAGCATGCCGCTGTCACCGACCTCGCGCGCGGCACCCGCCTCCAGCAGCAACTGCGCGATCTGCTCGAAGTTGAACATATGCGGCCCGAACAGCACGGGCACGCGCTGCGCCGAGGCTTCCAGCGGATTGTGACCGCCGTGCGGGACCAGGCTGCCGCCGATGAAGGCGATATCGCAGGCGCCGAAAAACAACAACAACTCGCCCATACTGTCGCCGACGAATACCGCCGTATCCGCCGGCGTCGCCACCTGTTCGCTGCGCAGCACCGTCTTCCAGCCCTGTTCACGACACAGCGCAGCGACGCGCGCGAAGCGCTCGGGATGGCGCGGCACCAACACCAACAAAGCCTGCGGGTATTGGCTACGTACGTGCCGGTGTGCATCGAGAATCATTTCATCCTCGCCTTCATGCGTGCTCGCCGCGACCCACGCCGGGCGCTGCATACCCCAATCGCGGCGCAACACGGCGGCCTGCTCGGTGAGACTGGCGGGAACCTTCATGTCGAATTTGATGCTGCCGGTGACCCGCACACGTTCCGCGGACGCGCCCAACTCGATCAGCCGCTCGGCATCGGTGCGACTCTGCGCGGCAATGCCCCGCAAACAGCGCAGGGTCGTCGCGGTAAGCGCACGCACGCGCGCATAGCCCGCCGCCGACCGCGCCGATAAGCGCGCGTTCACCAGCACCACGGGGATATCGCGTCGAGCGCAGGCGTGATACAGGTTCGGCCAGATTTCCGTTTCCATAATCAGCGCGAGCCGCGGCCGTGCTCGCGCCAGAAAACGCGCGACCGCATCCGGAAGATCGTAGGGCATGTACACATGCGCCACGCGCGCGCCGAACAGACTGCGCACCTGCTCCGAGCCGGTCGGTGTGGTGGTGGTAACCAACAAGGGAACGTCCGGATACCGCGTGAGCAGGGCGCGCAGCAACGGCGCCGCCGCCTGCACTTCACCCACCGACACGGCATGCACCCAGATCGGCGCGGCGCCTGCAACAACCGGAATGAAGCCGAAGCGTTCGCCCCAACGTTGCCAGTAGCCCGGCGCGCGCAGACCGCGCCATACCAGGCGCGCGAGCACGAAGGGTGTCAGCAGATAGAGGACGAAGGTGTAGAGGCTGCGCACGTCCGCTCAAATATCTCCGCCGCCGTCATTGAGCTGATCCAGATACAGTTCCACGCCCTGCTCGACGGTCTTGAAGGGATTGTCGTAACCGACGGCGCGCAACGCGGAGATATCCGCCTCGGTGAAGCTTTGATAACGCCCGCGCAGATGATCGGGGAACGGCACGTATTCGAGTTCGCCGCGACCGTGCCAAGCGATGACCGCGCGCGCGATGTCGTTGAACGGCTGACTGCGACCGGTGCCG
>JACRMO010000158.1 GCA_016214925.1 Gammaproteobacteria bacterium | reverse complement strand
TGCGCCAGATGTCCGCGGCCAGCATGGGTCTGAACTACCGCGGCACGTTCGTCTATTTGCATAACGGCCAGTTGGAAGCCATGCAGGTTATCCACCGTGCGACCAAGGACGGTGAGCAGGAGCGGCTCGTCGCGTTGACCGGTGAGGCCCGTGAGGTCATCCGCGATAAGGACAAAGTGACCTGCATTCTGCCCAACAGCCGTGCGGTGATGGTCGACAAGAGTATCCCGCGGCAACCCTTCCCGGCGGCGCTGCCGCGCGATCTGGAGGCGCTGACCGACAACTACGAATTTAAGGTCTTGGGCGAGGATCGCATGTCGGGTCGACCGGCGCGGATTGTTGCCATCCACCCACGCGATGCCTTCCGTTACGGTTACCGCTTATGGTTGGAACGGGACAGTCACCTGCTGCTCAAATCGGAACTGATCGGTGGCGATGGCCGGGCGGTGGAGCAAACCATGTTCACCGCGTTAGAGATCCTGGACACGGTCGCCGATGCGGAGTTGCAGCCGGAGTTGCAGGGTGCGGGGTATACCCAGCGCGGGCATGCGACGGAAGGTCCGGCGGAGGCAAGCGCGCAGAGCGGTGACAGCGCCTGGTCGGTGGCCGGGCTGCCGGCAGGTTTCATGCGTACCCATCACAACCGGCATGGACTGCCATCGGATGCCGGCTTGGTCGAGCATATGGTGTTCAGCGATGGGCTGGCGACGGTATCGGTGTATATCGAACCGCACCGGCCGGATGCTCCGGGTCTCGCCGGGGTATCCAGCATGGGTGCGGTCAATGCCTTGGGAACCCGTGTCGGCGATTATCAGGTTACCGTCGTGGGAGAAGTGCCCCAGGCGACCGTGGAACGTATCGGCCGATCGGTGCAACGCCGCTGAGTCTGTTAGCATAGCGCCCTTATGATCCTTATATATGATTGAAGAATCCGCACACGTGGTCGCCACAGAAGGCGAATTCGTTTGGGTCGAGACCCAGCGGCAGTCGACCTGTGGCGGTTGCGCGGCCAATCAGGCCTGTGGCACGGCGACGCTCGCCAAAGTGCTCGGCAAACGGCGCACGCGCGTACGCGTACTGAATCCCGATTGGAATCCCGCCTGGAATCACGACGACGTGCGGGTCGGCGATACCGTGATCATCGGACTCGACGAGACGGCGCTGATTCGCGGTTCGTTGGCGGTATACGCCACGCCTTTGTTGAGCATGTTCGCCGGTGGTCTGATCGGTGCGCTGTTGTCGGAGCGGTGGGCGGTGAGCGGTGAATCGCTGACGCTGGGTTTGGGTGTGGCCGGCTTGATCGCGGGCCTGTTGTGGTTGAAGGGTTTCAGTCGGCGTATCCGTGACGACAGCCGCTATCAGCCGGTGGTGTTGCGGCGCGTGCCGGGATAGATTTCAGTCCGGGGACCGATTTGAAAACGGTCCCTATTTCACACGTGGGAGATGTTATGAAACGCATGTTTGACCGCCACTTTGGCGGTGTGTGGATGGTGTTGGTGGCGGGTTTGTTGGCGACGACGCAGGTTTACGCGCGCGAGCTGCCGGATTTCAGCGAACTGGTCGAGGCGAACAGCCCGGTGGTGGTGAACATCAGCACCACGCAGAAGGTCAAACAGAACGTCGGCGGTTTGCCGCCGGGCATGGAAATGCCCAATCTGCCCGAAGACAGTCCCTTCAACGATCTGTTCAAGCACTTCTTCGGCGAAGGCGGTGAGGGTGGCGCACCGGAAGAATTCGACGCCAAGTCGCTCGGCTCGGGTTTCATCATCAGCGCCGATGGCTATGTGCTGACCAACAACCATGTGGTGAAAGACGCCGAAGAGATCATCGTGCGTCTGTCCGATCGCCGTGAGCTGGAGGCCAAGGTGATCGGTACCGACGAGCGCGCCGACGTCGCCCTGTTGAAGATCGAGGCGGACGATCTGCCGGTCGCGCACCTGGGCAGATCGGAGAGCCTGAAGGTCGGCGAATGGGTGTTGGCGATCGGTTCGCCGTTCGGTTTCGACAGCACCGCGACCTCCGGCATCGTCAGTGCCAAGGGCCGTGCGCTGCCGCGCGAGAACTATGTGCCGTTCATCCAGACCGACGTGGCCATCAACCCCGGCAACTCCGGCGGCCCGCTGTTCAATATGGACGGTGAGGTGGTGGGCATCAATTCGCAAATCTTCAGCCGCACCGGCGGCTATATGGGTCTGTCGTTCGCCATCCCCATCGAAGTGGCGATGGACGTTGCCGAACAGCTCAAGAGCAAGGGCCATGTGACGCGCGGTTGGCTGGGCGTGCTCATCCAGGACGTGACGCGTGAATTGGCGCAATCCTTCGGCATGAAGAAGCCGATGGGTGCGCTGGTGTCCAAGGTGTTGCCGGACAGCCCCGGTGCCAAAGGCGGCATTCAGGTTGGCGACGTGATTCTGGAATTCAACAATCGCGAAGTGAATAACTCGGCGAATCTGCCGCCGATCGTTGGCAATACGCCGGTCGGTAAAGAGGTTCCGGTGAAGGTGCTGCGTAACGGCAAGGTGCAGGTGTTGACGCTGAGCCTGGGTGAACTGAAGGACGAAGACAAGCAGGAAATCGCCGCGGTCGGTCCGAAATCCACCACCAACAGCCGCTTGGGCCTGGGCACCAGCGAGGTGCCGAAGGAAATACGCGATGCGCTGGAACTCAAGGACGGCGGTGTCATCGTCAGCGCGCTGGACGAGGGTGCCGCGTCCAAGGCCGGCATCCGCAAGAGCGACGTCATTGTGATGTTCAACGGTACGCGCGTGCAGAACGTCAAGCAGTTCGGCGAGCTGGTCGACAAGGCCCAGGCCGGTGCAGTCGTGCCGGTGCTGGTGCAGCGCGAAGGCGGTCCGACCTTCCTGGCGATCAAGATCCCGGATAAGGGCTGAGGCGCTTATCTGTGGCGGAGCGGGGGACAGATTTGAAATCTGTCCCCCAATCGTTCCACACCAAAGAACGCAAAGAGCGCAAAGTATACGCAAGGACTTTTCTTAGCGCTCTTTGCGGGCTTTGGTGTGAATACATGCAGTTGTTGCTTCCCCGGTTCAGTCCATAGCCGATGTCCCTGATCCTCTACACCCGCCACGGTTGTCACCTGTGCGAGGACTTCGAGCAGGAACTGCGGCGGCTGCAACAGGAATTCCCCTTCGACGTGGAGATCCGCGATATCGACGCGCGCCCCGAGTGGCGGGCGGCCTATAACGAGCAGGTGCCGCTGCTGCTGGCCGATAGCGAGGAAATCGCCCGCTATTTTCTCGACCTGGAACGCCTCAGGCGGTATCTGGGCTACGGTTGACCATGTATAATCTGCCGCCTTTATGACGGCATCTTCTCCGCTGACAGGCATTCCCGGACTTCCCTGCGACAGGCGACCACGGCGGTCGCCCAGCGGCCTTATATTCAGAGGCCTTGTGTTTTGAACGGATACCCCCACGGATACCCGCAGTGACCGAGCTGACCCACATCCGCAATTTTTCCATCATCGCCCACATCGACCATGGCAAGTCGACCATGGCCGATCGCTTCATTCAGCGTTGCGGCGGACTGGCCGATCGCGAGATGGAGGCGCAGGTGCTGGACTCTATGGACCTGGAGCGCGAGCGCGGCATCACCATCAAGGCGCAGAGCGTGTCGCTCGATTACACGGCGAGCGACGGCCAGATCTATCGTTTGAATTTCATCGATACGCCCGGACATGTCGACTTCTCCTACGAAGTCTCGCGATCGCTGGCCGCCTGCGAGGGCGCATTGCTGATCGTCGACGCCGCGCAGGGCGTCGAGGCGCAGAGCGTCGCCAACTGCTACACCGCCATTGAGCAGGGTCTCGAAGTGGTGCCGGTGCTGAACAAGATCGATCTCCCCTCCGCCGATCCCGACAAGGTGATCCGTGAGATCGAGGAGATCATCGGCATCGAGGCCGAAGACGCCGTGCGCGCCAGCGCCAAGACCGGCATCGGCATCGATGCAGTATTGGAGGCGTTGATCGCGCGCGTGCCGCCGCCGCAGGGTGACCGTGCCGCACCGTTGCAGGCGCTGATTATCGATTCGTGGTTCGACAACTACGTCGGCGTGATTTCGCTGGTGCGCGTCATGCAGGGCACGCTCAAGCCCGGCCAGAAGATGCAGGTGATGTCTTCGGGACGTGCGTATCTCGTCGACAATGTCGGTATCTTCACGCCCAAGCGTTTGGGTACGCGGCTGTTGGAGGCCGGCGATGTCGGTTATGTGATCGCCGGCATCAAGGAAATCGACGGCGCGCCGGTCGGCGATACGCTGACCTTGGCCGACAAGCCGGCGGCCACGCCACTGCCGGGTTTCCAGAAGGTGCAGCCGCGCGTATTCGCCGGCCTGTTCCCGGTGGAGTCCGATGCCTACGAAGACTTGCGCGAGGCGCTGCAGAAATTGCGTCTCAACGATGCCTCGCTGCACTTCGAACCGGAATCCTCCACCGCGCTGGGTTTCGGTTTCCGTTGTGGCTTCCTCGGCATGCTGCACATGGAAATCGTGCAGGAGCGTCTGGAGCGTGAATACGACATGGATCTCATCACCACCGCGCCGACGGTGGTGTATCAGGTGCTGACCACCAAGGGCGAGGTGGTCGACATCGACAACCCGTCGAGCCTGCCGGCGCTGAATTACATCGACGAAATTCGCGAACCGATCATCCTTGCCAACATCCTGGTGCCGCAGGATTACCTGGGCGCGGTGATGACACTGTGCATCGAGAAACGCGGTGTGCAGAAGAATCTGCAATATCTGGGCAACCAGGTCTCGGTGGGCTTCGAGATGCCGCTCGCCGAAGTGGTGCTGGATTTCTTCGACCGGCTCAAATCCGTCAGCCGGATTTCTTCGACCGGCTCAACTCCGTCAGCCGTGGGTACGCCTCGTTCGAATAGCATTTCCTGCGCTTCCAGGAGGCGCCGCTGGTGAAGCTGGATATCATGATCAACGGCGAGAAGGTCGACGCGCTCGCCATTATCGTGCACCGCGATCAGGCCGAATACCGCGGGCGTGAAGTCGCCGAGAAGATGAAGGAACTGATCCCGCGGCAGATGTACGATGTCGCCATTCAGGCGGCCATCGGCGCGAATATCATCGCCCGCACCACGGTCAAGGCGCTGCGCAAGAACGTGACCGCGAAGTGTTATGGCGGTGACGTCTCGCGCAAGCGCAAGCTGCTGGAGAAGCAGAAGGAAGGCAAGAAGCGTATGAAGCAATTCGGCAAGGTCGAGATCCCTCAGTCGGCTTTCCTGGCGGTATTGCAGGTCGGCAAGAAATAACAAGGACCCCCCCATGAACTTCGATTTTCCCTTGATACTGGTACTGGCAAGTTTCATTACCGGCGCGCTGTGGGCGCTGGATGCCTTGCTGTGGGCGCGCAAGCGTCAGTCGGGCGCCAAGGAGCCGGTGCTGGTCGAATACGCCAAGGCGTTCTTCCCGGTGATTTTCATCGTGCTGCTCCTGCGCTCGTTTCTGGTCGAGCCGTTCCGCATTCCGTCGGGTTCGATGATGCCGACGCTGCTGGTCGGCGATTTCATCCTGGTCAACAAATACGCCTATGGTCTGCGCCTGCCGGTGCTGAACAAAAAAGTGCTGGAACTCGGCGAGCCGCAGCGCGGCGATGTGGTGGTGTTCCGCAATCCGCAAGACACCTCGGTCGATTACATCAAACGCGTGGTGGCGGTGCCCGGCGATCGTGTTGCCTACCGCGGCAAAATCCTCTATATCAATGGCGTGGCCATGCCGCAGACGCCAATCGGCAGTTATGTCGGCGTGGGTTCCGGGGTGTCGAGTTCCGGTGCCGATCTGCGCGAGGAGAATCTCGACGGCGTCCGGCATTCCATCTTGATCCGTCCGGATGCCGGTGGTGCCGAGGGCGATACGGTGGTGCCGGATGGCCATTACTTCATGATGGGCGACAACCGCGACAACAGTAAGGACAGCCGTTATATCGGCCCGGTGCCGGAAGGCAATCTGGTCGGTAAGGCATTCATGATCTGGATGAACTGGGATGGCGCCGGCAGCGGCGTCGACTGGAAACGACTCGGACAAACCATTCACTGACCAAAGGGGATTGAGTATGCAGACGCTGAAATCGCAGCGGGGTATGACCGCGATCGGTTGGTTGATCGTACTGGGACTGATCGGTTTCTTCGTGCTGTTGGCACTGCGGATGATCCCGAGCTATCTGGAATATGCCACCGTCAGTTCCGCCCTCGAATCCTTGCAGAACGAGCCGGGGATGTCTAACAAGACACCGCAGGAAATCCGCTCCATGTTGGGCAAGCGCTTCGATATCAATGACGTCAAGAGCATCAGCGCGAAGGATGTCGCAATTCAGAAGCAGGGCAGTGCGTATCTGGTCGGTGTGGATTATGAAGTGCGCATGCCGGTGATGGGCAACGTCGACGTCGTGATGACCTTCACCAAGGAAATCGAGGTGTCGGGCAATTGAGCGCGGACGCGGGCGCGCTGCTCCGGAGGCTGGGTTACACATTTCGTGACCCGGCGCTGCGAGACAGCGCGCTGACGCACCGCAGCGCGGGTGGCGCCAACAATGAGCGCCTGGAATTTCTCGGCGATGCGATCCTCGATCTGGTGATTGCCGAGGACTTGTATCTGCGCTATCCGCAGGCCAGCGAAGGCGAACTCAGCCGGCTGCGCGCCAGCTTGGTGCGCAAACAGACGCTCGCCGAACTGGCGCGCGATCTGGACCTGGGCGAGTATCTGCACTTGGGGCCCGGCGAACTCAAAAGCGGCGGTTACCGGCGCGATTCCATTCTTGCCGATGCCCTGGAAGCCATCTTCGGCGCCGTGTATCTGGACGGTGGGTTTGCCGCCAGCGCGACGCTGATCCAGGCACTGTATGCCGGTCGTTTGGACATCCTGCCGGACAAACCTCTGGCGATTAAGGATCCGAAAACGCAGTTGCAGGAATACCTGCAGGGCCGGCATCTGCACCTGCCGGAGTATGCGGTCGTCTCCGTGCGCGGCGATGCCCACGACCAGATTTTTGAAGTCGAATGTCAAATCGCGGCCTTGACGCAGAGTACGCGCGCGCAAGGCAGCAGCCGCCGTCGCGCCGAACAGCAGGCCGCGCAGCAGATGCTGGAACAACTGGGCGTGGAGATCGTGTCATGATGCCGCTCCTACAATGATGCTTGAGGTGGATCTTCTGTGAGTGAATCTTTCCGTTGTGGGTATGTAGCCCTGGTAGGTCGGCCCAATGTGGGCAAGTCGACCTTGCTCAACGGGCTGCTCGGGCAGAAGATCAGCATCACCTCGCATCGCCCGCAGACCACCCGGCACCGCATCCTCGGTATCAACACCCGCGACGCTGCGCAGATCATCTACGTGGACACGCCCGGCCTGCATAAGGGCAACCGCAAGGCGTTGAATCGCGCGATCAACCGTACCGCCACTGATACTCTGCACGCCGTCGATGTGGTGGCCTTCATCGTCGAGGGTACGCGTTGGAGCGATGAAGACCGTTGGGTCCTGGATCTGCTCAAAGACGTCAACGTGCCGGTGATCCTGGTGGTGAACAAGGTCGATGTTCTGGAAGACAAGGCCGCCCTGTTGCCGCACATTCAAACGCTCGCCGCGCTG
>JACRMO010000150.1:12009-14113 GCA_016214925.1 Gammaproteobacteria bacterium | reverse complement strand
TGGTTGATGCCATCGCCCACCACCAGGAAATAGGTTGCCTTGGGGTGGTCCGCGAGGGCGGTGAGCACGGTGTCCTCAAAGAACGACACGTTGGCGAAATAGAGCTGGCCGTCGAAGCGCATGGCCACCACATGCTCGCTGGTGGGCAGGCCGGGGTTGACGCTGATATCGCGCAGGGTGCCGTCCTTGTAACGGCCCAACTGCGCCACGCGCGGCTTCATGGTGCGCATCAGGAACAGGACCAGGGCCAGCCCTGCGCCCACCATGATGCCGTTGTCCAGGTGCGGGGCGAACGCCAGGGTGGCGATGAAGGTGACCACGGCGGCGATGCCGTCATGCCGGTTGGCGTGCCAGGCGTGCTTCACCGCCTGGAAGTTCACCAGCCCGATCACCGCCATGATGATGATGGCGGCCAGCACCGCCTGCGGCAGGTGGTACAGCAGCGGGGTGAGGAACAGCAGCGTGAGCAGCACGAACAGCGCGGTGAACACCGAACTCATGCCGGTCTTGGCCCCCGCGTTGATGTTCACCGCCGAACGCGAGAACGAACCGGATACCGGATAACCCTGGAACAGGCCGGAAGCGATATTCGCCAGCCCCTGGCCGACCAGTTCCTGGTTGGTATCCAAGCGCTGACGCGTCTGCGTGGCCATGGCCTTGGCGATGGCGATGGCCTCCATGAAGCCGATCAGGGCAATGGTCATCGCCGTCGATGCGAGTTGCAGAACCACTTCGAAATTGAAGCTCGGGGTGCTTAAGCTAGGCAGTCCTTTGGGAATATCGCCGACCACTTTGCCGCCCATGGACTCAAAGCCGATGACATAACCCAGGACCGTCGTCACCACCACGGCAGTCAACACACCGGGGACCTTGGGCAGAAATTTTTTCAGCAGAATCATAATGGCCAACGCCAACAGCCCCATCAGCAGCGTCGACATATGGGTGTTCTGGCTGGCGTCGACCAGCACCGACCACACCGTTTCGTAGTGATGCTCGGATTTGTGCGCGCTCACGCCGAACAATTTGGATATCTGCGAGGTCGCAATGATGATAGCCGCGCCGTTGGTGAAACCCACGACCACCGGATGCGACAGGAAATCCACCAGCACGCCCAAGCGGAATAATCCCAGCGCCAGCTGGAATACACCGACCAGCAGGGCCATAACCGCTGCGTACATCAGGAGTTCATCTGGACTGGAAGCGGCCAGCGGTTGCAGCGCCGCGGCGGCCATCAACGACACCACGGCGACCGGGCCCGTGGCCAGTTGTCGCGAGGAACCCATTAAGGCGGCCAAGATGACCGGGATGAACGACGCATACAGGCCGATATACGGCGGCAGGCTGGCAAGCTGCGCGTAGGCCATGGACTGCGGGATCAGCACCAGCGCCACCGTGATACCGGCCAGCAGATCGGCCCGCACTGTCTGTGGGTTCTTCAATTCACCGATCCAGCCCAGGTAGGGCACCATCATGCGGCGCCAGCGCGTCAGCCATTCTGCAACGTCTATCATCTTGTTCACCCAAAAAATTGGCTTGGCACCCCGAACGGGCCGCCGCGGAAAGGGCGGGATTATAGCCGAAGGCACTTGTTTTCCCTATCCCGGCCACCCGCTCCCGGCACCGCCGCCCTGCCCCGGCTTGTTCCGGGCCGCGCGTTAGTGGTTCAATAGCGCGCTCCGTGGCTGACTGCCCCCTGTGGAAGCCGCCTTCCGCAACCGGTTACACGCTGGCCAGACGACGATTTTCCGCGCGACCGCACCCGGTCGCAGCGTTTAGATTTGGTTTTACTTTTGAGGAGAGAAGCATGTCCAAGAAGCACCCCATCGTGGCGGTGACCGGTTCATCCGGCGCAGGGACCACCACTGTCAAGGTCGCCTTTGAGCACATTTTCCGGCGCGAAGGTATCAACCCGCTGGTCATCGAGGGCGACAGTTTCCACCGTTACGACCGCGCCTCCATGAAAGAGGCCATGAAGAAGGCCGAGACCGCCCGCAATGCCAACTTCAGCCACTTCGGTCCCGAGGCCAACCTGTTCGAAGAGCTGGAGGCGGTGTTCAAACAGTACGGCGAGACCGGCACTGGCAAGACCCGCAAGTATCTCCAC
>JACRMO010000150.1:0-11990 GCA_016214925.1 Gammaproteobacteria bacterium | reverse complement strand
GGGAAGATCTCCCGGCCGGCACCGACCTGTTGTTCTATGAAGGCCTGCACGGTGGTGTGGTCACCGAGAACGCCAATGCCGCGCAATTCGTCGATCTACTGATCGGCGTGGTGCCGATCGTCAATCTGGAGTGGATTCAGAAGATCCACCGCGACGCCGCCCAGCGCGGTTATTCCGCCGAGGCGATCGTCGATACCATTCTGCGCCGCATGCACGACTATGTGCATTACCTCACGCCGCAGTTTTCGCGCACCGACATCAACTTCCAACGCGTGCCGACGGTCGATACCTCCAACCCGTTCATCGCCCGCGACATCCCGACGCCGGACGAGAGCTTCGTGGTGATCCGCTTCCGCGACCCGAAGAAGCACGACGTCGACTTCCCTTATCTGTTGTCGATGCTGGAAGACTCCTTCATGTCACGGCGCAACACCCTGGTGGTTCCGGGCGGCAAGATGGGCTTCGCGATGGAAATCATCCTGACCCCGATCATCGAGCAGATGATGGCCAAGCGCAGCTAAACGAGCGTCGATCGGGGACAGATTCGAACTCTGTCCCTACCCTCATCAACCCCCGGGCCTTCCCGGGGGTTTTTGTTTGCGCAATCGCGTGCCGGTCGAAAACCGTTATACTCGGACGCATCCACACCGGAACCCCGCGACGTATGAACCCGCCGCTCTCATCGCAAGCGCGCACCAACCCGTTCCTGCTGGGCCATGCCGAGGCCACGGATTGGGAAAAGGCTGCGGAAAGCTGTCTGCAACAGATCGGCTATATCCCCGCGGGCACCAATCTGGGTTTTCTCTACGTCACCGACAGCCACGCCAGTCATTTGAAATCCATCCTCGAACACTTCCGCAGTGAAACCGGCATCCAGGATTGGGTCGGCACGGTCGGCATGGGTATCTGCGCCAGCGGCACGGAATACTACGCAAACCCGGCCATGGCGGTGCTGCTCGGCAGCTTCCCCGCCGAGAGCTTTCGCGTACTGTCGACGCTGCGCGACGTGCAACTGGGTGAACTGCTCGACATTCAAGATTGGCTGCAACGCGGGCAGCGTTATTTCGGCGTCGTGCATGGCGACCCGCGCAACGGCAACACCCCGGAACTGATTGCATCCCTGGCCGAACGCCTGCCGGGTGGCTATCTGGTCGGAGGACTCACCTCCTCGCGCGGCGAGGAACTGCAGATCGCCAACGGCATCATGCAGGGCGGATTGTCCGGTGTGATTTTCTCCGCTGCCGTCGACGTCGTCACCGGACTCACCCAGGGATGCAGCCCGATCGCCGGCAAACATGTCATTACCGAGTGCGAGCGCAATATCATCGCGCGCATCGACGACCGCCCCGCGCTGGACGTGTTCTATGAGGACATCGGCGAGATCCTCGCCCGCGACCTCAACCGCGTGGCCGGCTACATCTTCGTAGGATTGCCCATGACTGGCGCGGCAGCGGGCGCCGACAGCGGCGACTATCTGGTGCGCAATCTAATCGGCGTGGACACCAAGAACAAACTGCTGGCCATCGGTGATCTGATCGAACCCGGCCAGCCGCTGCAATTCTGCCGCCGCGACGGTCGCAGCGCCTGGGACGACCTGCAACGCATGCTCGACGACCTCAAGATACGCTGCGGCCACCGTCCACCGCGCGGTGGCCTGTATTACTCCTGCCTCGGCCGCGGCCAGAATCTGTTCGGTAACGACTCCGAGGAACTGCGCGCCATTCGCAGTGCGCTAGGTGACTTCCCGCTGGTCGGGTTTTTCGCCAACGGCGAGATCTCCAACAACCGTCTGTACGGCTACACCGGCGTACTGACACTGTTCCTGTAACACAGTTCGCAAAATCCCTTTTCTCCAGCCGGTATCTCTGGCTTATACTTGGGGCGTGGAGCATTCCATGCAGTGCGCCAAGCAGGCGCAGGAGTCAGCACGCCATGATCGTCACGACCACGGATCCCGTCACGGGCAAAGAGGTCATCAATCCCGACACCCATCCCTTCCTGATCGAGGGTGAAGGCGATTACGCACTCAAGATTTACTTCGAATCCGAGGCCACCAAGAAGGCCTATCTGGAACACGAAGCCGCGCAGAGCGAGGACGATTTCTTCAGCGACTTCGACTGACGCAGACGGCACAGCATCGTATCCGATTCGCCTGAATTGACCGGGGACAGATTTGAAATCTGTCCCCGGGAGCCGCCCAAGGCCGCTCCTGCGGCATCCCGTCGACACACCTCGCTTCATCCACGCACGCCTTCGCGTACAATCCGCACCCAACAACAACGGAGGAACGCGGGATGCTTCACCCATCCACTGCACGCGAACGCATCATCGCCGCTTGGCTGCTGCTGTGCTGCGCCATGATCTTCGCCATGGTGGTGCTGGGCGGCGTGACACGCCTGACCGGTTCCGGCCTCTCGATGGTCGAATGGGATCCGATTTTCGGCGTGGTACCCCCGTTGAACCCCGAAGCATGGACTGCCGTATTCGAGAAGTACCGCGCCTCGCCGGAATACCAGCAGGTCAACATGCACATGGATGTCGAGGATTTCAAATCCATCTATTGGTTCGAGTTCACCCACCGTTTATTGGGCCGCACCATCGGCACGGTGTTCCTGCTGCCGTTCCTCTATTTCCTCTGGCGAGGCTGGCTGCAGCGCCCGTTGGTGCCGAAACTTATCGGCATGTTCGTGTTGGGTGGATTGCAGGGCGCACTCGGCTGGTACATGGTCGCCAGTGGTTTGATCGACAATCCGCATGTCAGCCAGTATCGGCTCACCGCGCATCTGGTGATGGCGTTTCTGATCTACGGCTTCATCTTCTGGACGGCGCTGGATCTGCTGTATCCGGCGTGCGCTGTGGACGAAACGGTGAGTCGTCGTCTGCGCGCGGGCGCGCGGCTGTTCCTGACACTGGTTGTCGTCACAGTGAGTTCCGGCGGCTTGGTGGCCGGTCTCAAGGCCGGCTTCGCCTACAGCACCTTTCCATTGATGGATGGACATCTCGTGCCCGAAGCGATCTTTCTATTCGAACCGCGTTGGCGTAATTTCTTCGAGAACATCGCCACCGTGCAGTTCGATCACCGCGTGTTGGCGACATTGGTGCTGATCGGCGGCGTGACGCTGTGGCTGGCCACGCGCAATCTGTCCGGTGCGTTGTGCCGGCGCGCATATCTGCTGCTGGGTATGATCGGCGTGCAGATCACACTGGGCATTTCCACGCTGCTGCTGCATGTACCCATAGCGCTCGCATCCCTGCATCAGGCCGGCGCGTTGGTATTGTTCACCCTCACGCTGTACCTGTTACACGGTGTACAGCGCGCCGTGCGCGCATAAAAAAGCCCGGGCAAGGCCCAGGCTTTCATACAACGCCGGCAACAGATGCTTACTTGCAGGCCAGGCTGCTGAAATACGCGGCCAGATTGTTGATGTCGTCGTCCGTCAGCGGCTTGGCCATCGGCGACATCATCGGATCGGTACGGGTACCGTCGCGCAATGCCTTCAACTGTTTGACGATATAGGCTTCCTTCTGGCCGGCCAGATTCGGCCACAGCGGATTGCCGCTGACGCCTGCCGCACCGTGGCAGCCCGCGCAGGTCGCCGACTTGGCCTTGCCAGCCGCGGCATCACCCGCCACAGCAGCGCCACTGACCAGCACCGCAACACTCACCACTACCGCAGAAATCAATTTGTTCATTACGCGCTCTCCACTTCCGTTGGTTGATAAGCGTCCGGCATGCCACGCGCCGGATCCAAAAGCCGCGGCTATTCTGACAAAGCCGGGGCATTGCTGTAAACGCGTATCCTTTGATATCAGTCAACGGACTATGTCTCAGTGCCGCAAATCTGACCACAACCCTCATTCTTACGAAAAAACCAACCCAGTTTCATGCAGTTAATCGTAGTGGACAAAAAATTTTTATATTCCGACGAGTTGTGTAGAATCGAACTCAACACACAGGACTCGACCTCAAGGAAGGGGAGATAAGCGTTCGATGCCAAATCTCGATCTGAAAGATGCGCGTATCGGCATGGTGCTCGACCAAGACATGCTGCTCAGCGCCGGCGCGGTGCTGAGCGACAAACACCTGCAGGAGTTGTACGCGAACCAAGTGCAGCAGGTAGCGGTCGGAACGACAGCGCCGACAGTGCCGAACGCCACGCTGGCTTTCCCGGCAATCGAGGCCTACATCGAAGAACGCTTTCAGATCTGCGATGCGGGGCAACCGTTGATCCAGGAATTGCGGTGCCTGTGCCATAAACGCTTCACACCAGTACATGAGGGACCGGATGATGACTAGCGCGCAAGACTTGGTACAGGGTTCGCTGGAGCTGGCTTCGCTGCCAGAAGTGGTGATGCGCACCATCGACCTCGTCAATGATCCCAAAACCTCCGCCGCCGAGATCGGCCAAGTGCTCGGCGAAGATCCGGCGCTTACCGCGCGCCTGCTCAAGATCGTCAACAGCCCGTTCTACGGGTTTCCCTCGCGCATCGACACGGTGTCGCGTGCCATCACGGTCATCGGCACCCTGGAACTGCTCGATCTGATCCTTGCCACCAGCGTCATCAAGGCGTTTCGCGGCATCCCCAACGATCTCGTCGACATGGACAGCTTCTGGGAACACAGCCTGTATACCGGCGTGGTCGCCCGCATCCTCGCCGGCCGCATGCGCGCGCCGAACACCGAACGCTATTTCATCGCCGGCCTGCTGCACGACATCGGCGCGCTCGCCCTGTACAAACAGATTCCCGATATCTCCGCCATCGCCCTGCGCCGCGCGCGCGAAGAGATCGCACCGTTACACGTCATCGAACAAGAACTGCTCGGCTTCGATCACGGCGAAGTCGGCGGCGAACTCATGCGCGCTTGGCACCTGCCCGAAACCCTGGTGGAAGCAATTCGTTTCCACCACATTCCACAGCAAGCCGAGCAGTATCCCCTGGAAGCCGCCCTCGTCCACCTCGCCGACGTCATTGCCTGCGCCGTGCATGACCCCACCACCGAAAACGGCCGGGTTCCACCGATGGAATCCTCCGCCTGGGACCTCACCGGCCTGCAGGTCGAGATCATGGAAGGCGTCATCGCCGAGGCCGACGCGCAATTCACGGATGCGCGCGCGGTGATCTTGCCGAAGGCCACCGCGGCGTAGCAAATCCACGCACTTTGGCGAGATCAGACCAGTACAAACCTGACATCGGGACAAAAAAAGACCCCGCCGAGGCGGGGTCTTGCTTACATCCTGGTTGCGCAGGACTTGCTGCTTAGATGGGCTGAACCTTCACGGCCGACGGACCTTTCTGGCCCTGCTCCACCTCAAACTGCACCTGCTGGCCTTCGGCCAAGGACTTGAAGCCATTACCCTGAATGGCGGAGTGATGCACGAACACATCCTTGCTGCCATCCTGCGGGGTGATGAAGCCGAAGCCCTTGGAGTCGTTGAACCACTTTACTGTTCCTGTAACCACGGAAATACCTCTGTAGAAGTTGAATTGCGATGAATGTGCAGTTCATTCCTGAGAAGAGACATTACGGGAGAGACACCAAATAAAGCTGGGGGACTTCCGAACAAGCTACAAGGGCTGTACTGCAACACATGTCACTATACAGGAAAGCCTCCGGAATACCACAACCATTTCTAAATTCAACCGCCGTGATGGGGTACTGGCCGCCACACCCCTCCTTCCCCGGGGCACGGCCCGGTAGAATCAGCCTATTTTTCAGAAGCCCACTGAATCAGCCGCCCTCTGCGCGGACCCGATCGGCTGGGCCGATTTATGCGAGGCAGGTGGCTGCCAGCCCACCACGGCGAGCATAACGAAGAAACCGATGATGTAGGCGACGGCGATATGCCAACCGCCCTTCAGCCAAGCACCGACCGATCTTGCTTCCGGAAACAGGTTGGACAGGGCCACGCCCGCCGAGGAGCCGAACCAGATCATAGAGCCCCCAAAACCCACCGCGTACGCCAGTACGCCCCAGTCGTAGCCGCCCTGCGTCAGCGCCAGCGCGGTCAGCGGAATATTGTCGAATACCGCGGAGACGAAGCCCAAGCCGAACGCGGTCTGCCAGGACGCGGCGGGCAGCGACTCCACCGGCATCATCGAGGCGCACACCACCAGAGAGAGTAGGAAAACGCTGCCTTTGGCCGCCTCGGGCAACAGGCTCCACTCGGATTTTCGTGCCGGTGCCGCCAGTAAGATCGCCACCCACACGGCCGCGCCGAGAAACGGGAAGACAGCCAAGAACTGCGGGTACTGGGTGTTGACGAACACATTCGTGGCGATAGCCGCCGTCAGAATCCAGGCGACAATGCCGACACGCGCCCAATCCACCCGGTCACCGACGCCGGCATCCTTTTGGATCGGCTGATACGCCTGTTGCTGACGCGCGGCGACAACACCAAAGAGCAACAAGGCCGGCAATGCCGCCGCGTAGGCGTGCAAAACATCCAGCGGCGCGACACCGTCGATCCACATCATGGTTGTAGTGGTATCGCCCACCACGCTGCCCGAACCGCCGGCGTTCGAAGCGGCGACGATGGCGGCCAAGTAACCGATATGCACGCGGCGTTTGAACACGCTGGCCGCCACGGTACCGCCGATCAGGGCGGCGGCGATGTTATCCAGAAACGACGACAGCACGAACACCATTACCAGCAGCACGAACGCGCCCTTCCAGTCGTCCGGCAGGAAACGCGGCAGAACCTGCGGCACGCCACTGTCCTCCCAACAAGTTGGTCAGCACCACCCATTCGTGATGCATATGCGCGAGCCAGCCCGACACACCGGCGCCTTCGTTGAAGCCGGTAAAGCCGATTTTGTACAGCGAAATCACGATGAGGCCGGTGACCGCGACCTGCAAGGTATGGCGGTGCAACAACGCCACGCCCAGCAGCGTCAATGCAAACAGGATGAAGTCCACAGGAATACCCAGCACCGCCGGCCCACCGACAGCCGGGGCGGCATGGGCAGAAAAAGGGGGCAGCACGCCAATGATCGTCCAGAACCAGCGCTTGTGCATAGTGATGTCTGCGTGCGCTATTTGACCAGGGTGACCGGCACGGATGCGAGGTGCAGCACCTTCACGGCGACCGAACCCAACAGCAACCCGCCCAGCGCGGAGCGCCCCCAGGTACCCATGACGATCTGGTCGCAGCCCAGTTCCTTGGCGAGGTGGGCAATCGTCTTGGCGACCTCGCCTTGGACGATATGATCCGTACAGGTAACGCCGGCATCCCGCAGGATCGCACGCGCCGGCGCAACCGCCGCCTCGCCCCATTCCTGTTCCAGCTTTGTGAGTTCCTCGGGCTTGAGCATGCGCCGCACCATCCAGTCGTCGCCCAAGGGCTGAACGTTGACCAGATGCACCTTCAATCCCTGCACCATGCCCGCGATACGCGCCACATGGCGGGTAGCCAGTAACGAGCCCTCGGAACCGTCGACGGGAAGCAGGATGGTATAACTCATGATGGCCTCCTCACTCGGCAACCGCCGCAGAATACAGCCCCATGGCGCAGCTGACCACGTTTACCCTGACCTACGTAATACATAGGCGTACACCAGCAGATTGACAACGATGACGCCGACACCCAGATAGAGCTGCACATGGGGTGTCAGCCCCGCCGGATAAACCAACGGCGCCACATAGTGTTCGATAAAACTGTGCACATATCCGGCTTCTCCCGCAGCGGCACGCAACCGATTTTCCAACGGCGTGAGCGGACAGACCCAGCCTACAAA
Organism: Gammaproteobacteria bacterium; assembly: GCA_016214925.1. Taxonomy (GTDB): domain Bacteria; phylum Pseudomonadota; class Gammaproteobacteria; order Thiohalobacterales; family Thiohalobacteraceae; genus JAHJQQ01. Next base: position 4,253 of record JACRMO010000150.1, on the reverse strand, counting down.
CTCGATGAGCGCGCCCCAGAGCACAGCGGGCAGATGCAACCAGACCATCCGGCGCCAACGCAGCGCCAACAACCCGCCGAAGATCACGAACACGATGAAAGCGAGGTGGAGAACGACGAGCAGATCGGCAAACAGCCCGGCAACGTTCACTCGACCCTCCCAGCGCGATCAAGCGCCTCAGGCAGCGACTTGCCCCGGTGCCTGGGTATCCTCGAACAACAGGTACGACCGGGTGGCGATGCAGCGACCGGCGGTGTACACGTCGAGGCCGAACAGTGCCAGGATCGCCATGGCCCGATGCTCCTCGGCTTCGCCGACCTTGCCGCGCCACTTCATCACCATCTTCTTCTTGCGGGCCTGCTTGTCGTGTTCGTGCAGGATTTTATGCGTGTCCTGGTCAGACATTCTGATATTGGAGGACGGCTCGTCGATGCTCTTGAGCAAGGCATCCATATCCTCCAGATTCAGCCGCTCGGCCAGATACCCGCAGCATTTGACCGGATTGAGCAACAACTCTTCGTAACTGATCACCGTCCAATTCGACACGTTGCCGCCCCGCAGCACGTCAACATTCTCGAAACACCAGGACAGCACGCCCTTTTCCAGATCCGTGCCCTGTTGGTGAATCCGCTGCACCTCGCCCCACACCGCCTCGGTCAGATAGCGCTCACGGTAATACGGCGAGCGCATGAAATAATCCAACCGGGGATAAACATTGCGCGACAGCGACGTGGGAATGGGATGGCGCAGCAGATACACCACCTGCGCTTGGAGGTGCTGGCGGATCTTGTCGGCCATAAACTCCAGCTCATGGATCTTGAACACGATGCGATCGGTGAACAAACGATGGTGTCTGCGGAACGGACGCGGGTTCATGTGCGGCAGGCGGTTCTGCGCGAGATCGTCCAGATAGGCGAACACCTTGGCGGTATCGACATGCTCGGGCATCAGCTCGGCCCAGCGGGTGAAGCGCCCGGCACGGGCCACATCCGCGCGGCGGACATTGAAGGGCTCGTCATAGAATTTCATGCGCGGTTGCGAGGCGATGATTTCCATCAGCCAAGTGGAACCGCCCCGCGGCGTTGCACACAGCAACACATTGGGACGTTGGCCTTGGCGATGCCGATTACCCAGCGCGCGGAGCAGATACTTCAATTCTTCGATAAACTGCACACATCCCCCACTCAGACCCCTATGCGGACATCCGCATACAATTTCTTACGCCAATCTTACATGCCAGCCGAAGTGTGATCCTAAAACAGACCCAATGACAGATCAAATCACCCGCGCATCACCGCCGTCGACGGGGATCTGCGCGCCGGTGGTCTTGGCGAACAGCGGGCCGCACAGTTCGGTGGCAAGTTCGGCGACATCGTGGCTGACAATCTCGGCCTTGAGCAGGTTACGGCGCTTGTACTGCTCGACCGTCATGCCGTAATGCGCGGCGCGCGCGGTCAGCACATCATCGGTCCAGATGCCGGTGTCGAACACCGCATCCGGATGCACTTCGTTGAGGCGGATGCCGTCACTCGCCCATTCCAGCGCAGCGACGCGCATCAGTTGGGTGAGCGCGGCCTTCGAGGCGGAATAGGCGGCCGCACCGGGACCGGGTGCCGCGACATTCTTCGAGCCGATCACCGCCACACGACCACCGCGCGGCGCGAGCTTCAGCAACGGATGCGCCAATCTGAGCACGGCGAGATTCGCATCCAGATTCACGCGCAACACGCGCGTCCATTCGGCGTCGGTCAATTCGGCGATATTGCAGCCGCCGGGGAACACGCCGGCGTTGAGCACCAACATGTCCAGACCGCCGAACTGTTGCACCGTCTGCTCGCACGCCTGTTCGAGCGCGCCGGCATCGGTCACATCGCAGACCAGACCGAGATAGGCCGGCTTGCTGGAAACCTCGATGACTGCCGCACCGATATCCAGGCCGACCACCGCCGCACCCCGCGCGAGGAATGATTCCACACAGGCTCTACCGATACCCGAGGCCGCGCCGGTGATCAGCACCACTTCGCCGGTGAACAACGGTGGTGTTCCCGCCTTGCGCAGCTTGGCCTGCTCCAGATCCCAATACTCGACATCGAAGTAGTCGCGCGCGGGCAAGGCCTGATAGCGCTCCAATTGCGTCGCGCGCACCACGGTATCGATGGTGTGTTGATAAATATCGCGCACGATGAACGCGTCCTGCGCGCTGCGCCCGACCGTGCACAGCCCGAACTCGGGATCGAGGATGACACGCGGCGCGGCATCGAGCATGGTCTTGGGTTCGCGCGATTGCGCGGCATGCTCGGAGAAATAGCATTGGTACGCGGCGGCATACGCGGCCATATCGCGCCCCAGCAACGGCACCCGTTTGGTACGGATGACGTGATCCGGCGTCGCCGGACCCTGCTGCGAAATAAGCTCGACATCGGCACGGCGCGCGTAGCCCAGCGTCTGGGCGTCGCGCACGTTGTGCAGAATAATCGGCGCACCGATGCACTGCGCGATCTCGCGGCGCAAGCCCGCCAGCTCGGTGCACCGTGGTCGCGCATCAGGCACGACCGCGGGCCAATTCACGAACCAAGCCTTGCTTGCCGTGAGTTCTTCCTCGGCCATGCCAACCAGCTCGATCATGCGCTCGTAGGATTCGCGCGCCGTGGCGCCGAAGGAAAAGATGCCGTGATTCATCAGTACCATGCCCCGCGTCGCCTCGCCGCACTCGCGCGGAAAGATCTCCGCGCACAGCCGCGCCAGATCGAAGCCGGGCATGATGTAGGGAATGACCACCACGTGTTTGCCATACAGATCACGGATGCGCTGCTCGCCACTCGGCGTGTTGCACAGCGTCACCACCGCATCGGCGTGAGTGTGGTCGACGTAGGTGTACGGCAGAATGGCGTGCAGGATCGCCTCGACCGAGGGCGTCGGCGCATTCGCATAGGTCATGTGCGTGCGCAGTTCGTTGACCATCTGCGGATCGCTCAAGGCCAACAGTTGCGCCAACCGTTGCAGATGCGCCATGCGCACCGGCGCGAAGCCGCCGGCCTCGATGAACTCCAGATCCCAGCCGCTGCCTTTCACATAGAGGATGTCTTCCTCATCGCCGAGCAGGTTGGTCTCACGGATTTTGACCGAGGTGTTACCGCCACCGTGCAGCACCAGCGATTTGTCGCGCCCGAGCAGCCGCGAGCTGTAGATGCGCTGACCTAGATCGCCGGGGTATTGGGAGGCTTCGTCGTCGTTCCAGAGGCTTTGCATTGAACCGGTTTCTTTTCGTCTGTGATTAAGGAAGCTCGGATTATTCATCCAAACCGTCGAGTCACGTAGGATGGGTGGAGGCATTTTTGCCGCAACCCATCGCAGCGGATCGATGGGTTGCGCTGCGCTCCACCCATCCTACGGCAACTTGGCATCTTGGTGGTTCATGGGTGCAATCGCCCTCACCTCGGCGCCGCCCACGCCGCGCGGATCGCTGGCCGCGTCGACTTGGCCGGTGCGTTTGTGCCATTGCACCGCCTGCATATTGCCGTATGTCTGTGCTTGTTCGCTGAGCGTATGCCCCAGCGCGCGCAAATCCTCCTGCGTCATCGCGTCGATGGCACCGGGCTCGAACTGGATTACGTCGGGCAGGTATTGATGATGAAAGCGCGGGCGCGTCACCCAGTCGCGTGGTGGTTTGCCGGCCGCGAACTCCAGCGCGCCGAGCACCACCATGCTGATGATGCGCGAGCCGCCGGGCGTGCCGAGGACCTGCACGCCGCGCTTGTCTTCCACGAAACTCGGCGACATGGACGACAGCGGTCGCTTGCCCGGGGCGATCAGGTTGGCCCGGCTGCCTGCGAGACCGTAGAGATTTGAGGCCTCGGGCGTCAGCGCGAAGTCGTTCATCGTGTTGTTGAGCAGGACCCCGCTCGCACCGGCCACGGTGGCGGCACCGAACGGCCCGTTCACGCTCAGGGTGGCCGCAACGCTATTGCCGTCGGCATCCACGATCGAGAAGTGCGTGGTGTTCTCGCCGTCCCGGGCCGCGGGCGGTGCCGCCAGTTCCGCGCTGGACGTCGCCCGGGTCGGATCGATGCCGGCGGCCCGCTGGTCCGCGTACTCCCGGCTGCGCAACCGGATCTCCGGAACGGTGACGAAGTCCGAATCCCCCATGTAACGCGCGCGATCGTGGAAGCCGCGCCGCAGCGCCTCGACCACGAGGTGCGACCGATCCGCCTCGCTCGCCGCCGCGAGATCGTAGCGCTCGAGAATCTGCAGGC
>JACRMO010000149.1 GCA_016214925.1 Gammaproteobacteria bacterium | reverse complement strand
TTCATCGCGGTGGGCTTGCTGATGGTCTACGAGATCTAGCCTGAAGCCGATACCGGGCTCGATGGTGGGCCCGGTCATTGGCACAGACAGGCCCATACTCCAATCAAGACGCCGCTCAGCTTCGCCGATGTCAGACGTTTTCCGTCGCGCTTCTGGTGGGTTGTGTCGCTGGGCGCGGTGTTCACGCTGGCACGGTTCAGTGAGGCGTTTCTGGTGCTGCGCGCGCAGGATGTCGGGCTTGATCTCGGCTATGTGCCGTTGGTGCTGATTGTGATGAATGTGTTCTATGCGGGCGCCGCCTATCCGGCCGGCGCCGCCGCCGACCGCATCGACCACCGCACGTTGTTGCTGATCGGTCTTGGCTTATTGATCTTTGCGGACGGCGTGCTGGCGTTCGCGACTGCGCCGCTGTTGGTGTTTGCCGGCGCCGCATTGTGGGGCCTGCACATGGCCTTCACCCAAGGGCTGTTGGCGAAGCTTGTCGCCGACACGGCGCCCGCGGAGTTGCGCGGTACGGCGTTCGGCTTATTCAATCTCGTCAGTGGACTCGCCTTGCTGTTGGCCAGCGTGATCGCGGGTGCGCTGTGGCAAACCCTGGGTGCGCCGGCCACGTTTATCGCCGGTGCAGTGTTCGCGACGGCTGCGGCCATCGGCGTGTTCGTGCGCCGAGCGGCCAATTCCCGCTAGCGGTTCTCGCTGCGCGATACCCTGCGCAACACCCAATCCAGGCCGCGCGTCGGCAGCAAGCGCTTCAGCGTGCCGAACAGATACGTCGGGAAGGTCACAAAGTAGCGTGGTCGTGCGCGCGGACTTTCCAAGGCATGCAGCAGTTTATCCAGCACGGCCTCCGGGCCGAGCGTGAACGGCGCGGCCGGGCCTTGCTTGGTGAGGCGGCGTTCCATGGCGCGGTAGGTGTCGCGAAAGGCGCTGTGTTCGACGTCGATAGTGCGTTGATACACGGCATAGGCGTTGGCGCGGAAGCGGCTCTCGATGGGGCCGGGTTCGATCAGCGCCACTTGAATACCGGTGTCGGCGAGTTCCAACCGCAGTGTGTCGTAGAAACCTTCCAGCGCATATTTGCTGGCAGTGTAGGCGCCGCGAAACGGTAACGCGGCGAAGCCGAGCACGGAGCTGTTCTGGACGATGCGGCCATGACCCTGGCGGCGCATCACCGGGATGATCGCATTGGTGAGTTCGATGCCGCCGAACACGTTGGTCTCGAACTGCGCGCGCAGCATCTCGCGCGACAGATCCTCCACCGCGCCGGGTTGGCCATAGCCGCCGTTGTTGAACAGGCCATACAGCGTGCCGCCGGTGCTGGCCAGAATATCCTCCACCGCGTTGTGTATCGAGGCGGAATCGCTCAAATCCAGGTGCAGACTTTCCAGACCTTCGGCGTGCAAGCGCGCGACGTCATCGGTTTTGCGCGCCGTGGCGAACACGCGATAGCCGCGCGCCTTGAGTGCGTGCGCGGCATGATAGCCGATGCCGCTGGAACAGCCGGTGATGAGGATGGATCTGGGGCGGATGGTCATGGTGCGCTCCGTTTTACGCCAGCAGCGCCGCGACGATGCCGGTCATGAAAATGCCATCGAAGGTGCCGGCGCCGCCGATGGAAGCGAGCGGCGTGCCGAGTTGGCGCACGTCTTTCAGGCGCAGGATATCCGCGCCGATCAACACGCCGAAGGTGCCGCTGATATAGGCCAGCGGCGCGCTGTGCTCAGTATTGATGAGGACGGCGACGAGCGCGGCGGTCAGCGGCGCGATCAGCACCGGCATGGCGATGCCCAGGCGCGGGATGGGGCGGCTGAAGTAATAACACACGGCACCGACGACAGCGATGGCGGGCGCGACCTCGAACAAAGGCAGCGGTGTATGCCGCAGCAGATAATGCAGCCGCCGACATTAACGGCGATCAGCGTGGTGCCCTCGAAGCGCAGTTGCGGCCCACGCAGCAGACCGGTCCACGCTGGCGGTGGTGTTGTCGGTTCCTCGGCGCGTACTCGCGCCACCGGCAGATTGACGAGACTGCCGAACAGCGCGCTGAACAACAGCAACAGACCGGAGTGTGGTGACAGCCCGAGCTTTTCGAAGGCGATGGCGAGCAGGCCGACTTGTATGAACGCCAGCAGAAAGCCGAACAGCAGGATCAGCGCGAGCAGGTACAGGGGCGAGAAAGGCATGGGTGTATTTATCCTGGGGAATTCTGATTATTCCGTCACTAAGAGCGCAGTCCGTAGGTTGGGGTGAGCACACGAACCCCAACAATTCGGTCGATGCCTGAAAATCCTGTTGGGGTTCGCCGTGCTCACCCCAACCTACCGGGTTTTCCTTCGTACTGTAAGCGCCTCACCTTCAGGCCGCGCCTACAAAATGATTTGTTTGCATGCGTGTGCCAGGAGTTCCGCCAACACAATAGCATTGCTCGGATGCGCGATGCTGTCGCTGCTGTGCAGACTGCGGACGCCGGCGGCGCGCAGGTGCGCCTCGGCATCGCCGACAAACAGCGCATGGGTGACCAACGCGTGAACCTCGGCGGCGCCCGCGGCATATAAAGCGTCCGCGGCGCGCGCCAAAGTGCGGCCGGTGCTGGCGATGTCGTCGACGATAACCACGCTGCGGTCATGCACATCAATGCTCGGCAGGGTAACGATCACGCTGCGGTCATCGCGCCGCTGTTTGTGTGCCACGGCGCGCTGCAAGCCGCCTGCCTGCGCGGCGGCGGCGACCCATTGCGTGGATTCCTCGTCGGGGCCGAGCAGCAGTGGATTGTCGAACGTCCGCGCGGCGTATTTACCCAGCAGTGGCGCGGCGCTCAGGCTCAATGCCTGCCGGGATGGAATGACCTCGGCCAGATCATGCACGCGGTGCAAGTGTGGGTCGACGGTGATGACGGCATCGAAGTGCGTGCCGAGCCAGCGTCCGATGCTGCGCTGACTGATCGCCTCGCCGGGCTGGAAGGCCATGTCCTGACGCATGTAACACAGATACGGCACGACCAGGATCAATTCGCGCGCGCCGAGTTCGCGCGCGGTCTCGGCGGC
>JACRMO010000148.1 GCA_016214925.1 Gammaproteobacteria bacterium | reverse complement strand
GAGGATCTCTTCGTTGCCGACGTCGAAATCCGCAATGTGGTAAATGGCATTGGGTTCGCGGATCTCGCGCAACGTGAGTGTGCGCTGCTGGCCGTTCAGCGTGGTGGCCATGCCGGTGACGGCTGCCGTGACCGGTTGACCGCTGGTGACCAGCACCTTGGGCAGCACCACGACATTGAGCATCGCATGGCTGCCACTGCGTTTAATACCGTATTCGGTGGCGACCTTGGGTTGCAACAGGTCTGTGGTCAGGGCGTTGAAATGGACAACGTAGTCGCCGAAGTCCTGGGAATTTTCCGCGCGGGCGCTCAAGGCGAACAGACACAGGCAAGCCAAGCCGAACAGGTGCAGTAGTTTATTGGTATGTCGCATGACGGTCGTCTCCTGGGTGGTCGATAGTGAAACTATAGACCAACCGACGGCCGTCAAGGGCGGGGATGCGGGGTGTTCGGGGTCAAGGCCGTCCCTGGCCTGTCCGGGGTGTGGCTGTCAGCCGGCAACGGCCAGGGGCGTGTCCGCCTCGTCGTTCATCTCCGGCAAGGGGCGTTGCAAGGTCTCGCGCAGCCGGGACAGGGTTTCGAGTTCCCGGCGCAACTCGCCGCGCGAACCTTCGAGTTCGTTGATCTTGCCTTCCAGCGTGTCGCGCGACTCGCTGATGCGGCGCAAGGTATCCAGGCGTTTTTCCATCACGCGCTTGTGATCCTTGATCTGCTGCACCAAAGGATTCATGACTTCCTTCAGCCAAGCGTCCGCTTCCTGATTGGCGCGGAAGAACACGCTGCGCGCCTGACTGACCAGCGAGACGAAGAATTTCTTGATCAAGAGACTCTGCTCGGTCATCGCCGTCACCGGGCTGTTGCGGAAGGCGTCGGCCTCTTCCAACAGGCGATGCAATTCCATGTTGTACTGATCCACCGAGAATACCTTGGGCGTGACCGCGGGCAGGCCATGCTCCTCGTGGAATTTGCGATAGGTGGCGCGGATCAGCGTGCGGGTCTGCTCGGCATGCATCGCGACCTGGTCCATGGTCTCGCGGGCGCCGTCGAAGAACGACTGCATGCCTCTCTTCAGGCCGTGCGTGGTCCAGGCGCCGGTCATATCCTTGCGGGTCTTGTTGATGATGGCATCGAAGGCATCCAGGCTGAGCGCATCCTGCATGGTCTTGGCCTGGCTTTGCAGCACGCGACGGCTGGACTGGAAGCCCTCGACGTTGCGCAGATAGGTGGCCTGTTCCTCGCGTGATTTCTTCATCAGATGCTGGATCACATCGGCATTTTTGCCGCGCAATGCGCGCAGGTTTTCCAGTTCTTTCGATGTCTGCTGCAAACGGCCATCGAGCAGCGTGTAGGTTTCCTCCAGCAGGCCGCCGACTTCGCGCAGGATGTGATCGCGCAGCACCTCGAGCTTGTTGGGCAGGACTTGTTCGGAGAGGAAGTCTTCCAGCGTCTGCAAGCGGCTGCGTTCCAGCAAGGCAGCGTCGTTGCGGACTTTGCCGACCAGGCCTTTCTGCGCCGAAACCGGAAACACCTGTTTGCCATCGACGCCGAGCAGCTCAGCCACTTTACGGCGTTGGGATTCGATGCTGGCGTTGATCGTGTTGTTGTCCTTGAGGTCGTCCCACAGGGTGTCGATCTTGTTCAGTGCGACGGCCAGGTGTTTGGTGTGCTGGCTGCTGTGTTGACGGTGAACGTGGTGTTCCCACATATCCAGATCGGAACGGGTCACGCCGGTATCGGCGGCGAGCACGAACAGCACCGCCTGCGCGGCCGGCAGCATGTTCACGGTCAGTTCGGGTTCGTTACCCAGTGCATTCAGTCCGGGCGTGTCCAGAATCACCAAGCCCTGTTGCAGCAAGGGATGCGGGAAACTGATCAGCGCATGCCGCCACATCGGGATCTCGACCTGCTCCGGCAGCGCTTTGGTCTTCTTGTACTGCGAGTCTTGGGATTCATCGTAGAGACCCAGTGCGCGCGCAATTTTCAGCGGTACCAGTTTGGTCTTGACCACTTCGCGCAGCGCTTCGGCCATCTGTTCCGGCGAGTCGATATCCAACGGCATGGATACCCATTGCAAGGGATCGGTCTTGTAATCGCTGATCGAACGTTCCTCGCGGCGCGTCTCGATCGGCAGCAGGCGCAGATAGGCCTGTTTCGAGTCGCGATCGTAGAACAATTCACTGGGGCACATGGTGGTGCGCCCGGCCTCGGACGGCAGCAGCCGGCGACCGTAGTTGGCGAAGAAGATGGCATTGATGAGCTCGGTCTTGCCGCGTGAGAACTCGGCGACAAAGGCCAGCGTGAGACGATCCTTGCGTAGCGCCTCCAGAGTCTCGTAGATGCGCAGATCGTTTTCGCTTTCATTCAGCTCGCGGGTGTCGAGCCAATGCTGGAAATCTTCCAGGGTCTGCAACACGTCCACTTTCCATGCGTCGTAGGCGCGCATGCGCAGACTGAACTGATCCTGAGCCATTCGATCGATCCTCATTATTCGGGGTGCGGCGACCGTCACAGGCCGCATTCAGCTACACCCCACTAGCGACCATGAGGCGGAAATCTTGAGTTCAAATAACAGTGGCTTAGGAGTGTGAGGCGGTTCACGGATTGGGCTGGGGCGGGAGCGGTGGCGGGAGCTGCCGCGGGGCGCGGATGCGCACGCGTTTATCCCGGCCGCTGGTTCCGGCGAGGAGTTCCACGGCGCTGGTGGCCACGCCGCAGGTCGCGGCCAGAAAGCGGATCAGGTGGGCATTGGCCTTGCCGTCGACCGGCGGGGCGGTGATGCGGATTTTGAGACGGTCGCCGTGCGCGCCGACGATCTCGTCCTGACGGGCGCGCGGCTGGAGATGCACGGCCAGGATCAGGTCGGCGCCATCCCAGTGATACCAGCGGGATTCCGACGTGTTCACGCGCGGCTCAAACGGCCAACGCACCCAGCAGTGGAACGATCAGCCGGCGCAGGACTTCCAGGACCAGCACGGCCAACAGCGGCGACAAGTCCATGCCGCTGATCGGCGGCAGCAGCCGACGCACCGGCCGCAGCAGCGGTTCGGTGAGTGAATGCAGCAGACTCACCGCCGGGTTATAGGTGCCGGGATTGATCCAACTGAGCAGCGCTTGGATGACGATGCCATAGATGAAAACTTTGAAGGCGAGATCGGTCAGTTCCGCCAGGCTGATGAACACCAGCGCCTGAATGCCGATGCCGCCGCCGCGCAGCAGCAGGATCAGCGCGATGGCCAGCATCTGCACCGCCAGCATCAGCACCACCGAGGCCATATCGATGCCGCCCAGCGGCGGGATTATCCGGCGCAACGGCGCCAGCAAGGGGTTGGTGGCCTTGACCAGAAACTGGCTGACCGGGTTGTAGAAGTCCGCGCGCACGCGGGCCAGCAGGAAGCGCAACATCAGCACCAGGACGTACAGGCTGAACAGGGTGCTGATAACGAACTCGATGGGATTGGTGAAGTAACCGGGACCCATGAATCAGTTCCCCAGTTGGTCGGCGAGTTCGCGCGAGCGGTCACGCGCGGCGGTCAGCGCCCGGGCGACCAGCTCACGCAGACCGCCGTCGTCCAGCACCCGCAAGGCGCGCTCGGTGGTGCCGCCGGGCGAGGTGACGCGCTGGCGCAAGGTCGCGGCGTCCTCATTGCTTTCCAGGGCCATCTTGGCCGCACCGAAGGCGGTTTGCAGGGTCAGCAATTGAGCGGTCTGTTCCGGCAGACCGAGTTGCACACCCGCGGCCTGCAATGCCTCCATGATGAGAAAGAAATACGCGGGGCCGCTGCCGGACAAGGCTGTGACTGCGTCCATCAAAGCCTCGTCGTTCAGCCACAAGGTCAGGCCGACCGCACGTAGGATGCTCTCTGCCAGATCGCGCTGTTCGTCACCGACACGCGTATTGGCGAACAGCGCCGTCGCGCCGCTCTGTACCAGTGCCGGCGTGTTGGGCATGCAGCGCACGATGGCGTTATTGCCGCCGAGCCAGCGATCCAGATCGGCGCTGCGGATACCGGCGGCGATGCTGATGATCAGTGGGTGGCGTGTCTGCGCGGCGCTGGCAATTTCGCTGGCGACCGTGTGCATTACCTGCGGCTTCACGGCCAGCACGACCACATCCGCGCCGCTGGCGGCCGCGCTGTTGTCGCTGCCGGTCGCCACGCCAAAGCGTTCCGCCAGGTGGGCGAGCGGCTCGGGCTTGGTGTCGGTGACGTGGATGTGGGCGGCTGGCCAGCCGTCGGCGATGAGTCCGCCGATCAGGCTATGTGCCATATTGCCGCCGCCGATAAAGCTGATGGTGTGGGTTGTCATAGGGCTATTCTCACCGCAAACCGTGCGCGACGCAAAGCAGCTGGATGCGTCACGGGATACGCAAAGCGCACCGAGTCATTGCGCTGCCTGTACGTCCTTTGGCCGCGAACGGCTCGGTGTGTTGTTCAATCCCGCGCGCCAAAGATCGCGCTGCCGATACGCACGAGCGTCGCACCCTCGGCGATGGCCGCCTCCAGGTCGTCGGACATGCCCATGGATAAGGTGTCGAGCGCCAGGCCTTGGGTATTCAAGTGTTCAAGCGCGGCACGCAAACGACCGAAAGCGGCGCGTTGTGCGGCGCCGTCCTCGGTCGGGGCTGGAATAGCCATCAACCCGCGCAGGCGCAGGCGTGGTAGCACGGCGACGGCGTGCGCGAGGGGGTCCAGTTCTCCCGGCGCTACCCCGGACTTGCTCCCCTCGCCACTGATATTCACCTGAATACAGACATTCAGCGGTGGCAATGCGGCGGGGCGCTGTTCGCTCAGACGCTGCGCCAGCTTGAGCCGGTCGACGCTGTGTACCCAGGAAAAATGTTCGGCGATGCCACGTGTTTTGTTGGATTGCAGCGGGCCTATGAAATGCCACTCCGGGAAGTGCCATTCCGGCGCCGAGTCGCTGAGTGCCGCGATCTTGGTCAGGGCTTCATTCAGATAGGATTCGCCGAAGCAGTCCTGCCCCGCCGCCTGGGCGGCGCGCAGGTCTTCGACCGGAAAGCCCTTGCTCACCGCCAGCAGGCGGACACGGGCAGGGTCGCGGTCCGCGGCCCGCGCGGCGGCAATAATCCGCGACCGCACGGCCTGTAACTGTTCTGCGATCTGTTGCTGGCGATTCATGTGGCGGATATGGCTATACTTTCCGGGAACTTGTTTAGGCGCGACGCAGGGTCGCTCCCGCGCGTATTTCGCACTTTACGCCGGAATCCGCCCTCAGGGTCAAGGGAAAGGTACCGCTGACGCTATTTAGTGAACCCGCCGCGTCCAGAGTGGCCGGCGGGGTGTCAGGGTCAAGAACAATTGGAGTTCAGCCCTGAGAATCTGGGCTAAAGGGGATTACGAATGGACATCGCAGAGCTGCTCGCCTTCGGCGTTAAGAACAACGCCTCCGACTTACATCTTTCCGCGGGCTTGCCGCCGATGATCCGCGTGGACGGCGACATCCGCCGCATCAACGTGCCGGCGTTGGACCACAAGTCCGTGCATGCGTTGGTCTACGACATCATGAACGACAAGCAGCGCAAGGATTACGAAGAATTCCTGGAGACCGACTTCTCGTTCGAGATCCCCAATCTGGCGCGTTTCCGCGTCAACGCCTTCAATCACAACCGCGGCTCCGGCGCGGTGTTTCGTACCATTCCGTCCAAGATCATGAGTCTGGAGGATCTGAAGTGCCCGTCCGTGTTCAAGGAAATCGCCGATCAACCGCGCGGCATTGTGCTGGTGACCGGCCCGACCGGTTCCGGCAAGTCGACCACGCTGGCGGCGATGATGAATCACGTCAACGAATCGCGCTTCGAACACATCCTCACCATCGAAGATCCGATCGAGTTCGTG
>JACRMO010000107.1 GCA_016214925.1 Gammaproteobacteria bacterium | reverse complement strand
GATCCAAGGGCTGCACACCCGAGTCGATGCGCGCCGGCCAGGCCAGGGCGTGGGCGATGGGCGTGCGCATGTCGGGATTGCCCAGCTGCGCGAGCACCGAACCGTCGGCGTAATCGACCAGCGAATGAACGACGCTCTGCGGATGCAGCACCACTTGCACCTGCTCCACCGGCAGACCGAACAGCCAGCAGGCCTCGATGACTTCCAGGCCTTTGTTCATCATGGTGGCGGAATCCACCGAGATTTTGCGGCCCATGTCCCAGTTGGGATGCGCGCAGGCCTGTGCCGGCGTGACGCTGGCCAGCTGTTCGAGCGGTGTGCTGCGGAACGGACCGCCTGACGCGGTCAGGAGAATACGGCGCACGCCGGCGGGCGATTCACCGACGGTGAAACCGGCGGGCATGCATTGAAAGATTGCATTGTGCTCGCTGTCGATGGGCAACAGCAGCGCGCCGCTCTTGCGCACCTCGTCCATGAACAGCGCGCCGGACATCACCAGCGCCTCTTTGTTGGCGAGCAGCACGCGCTTGCCGCGGCGCGCCGCTTCCAGTGTCGGCGCGAGACCGGCGGCACCGACGATGGCGGCCATGACGTAATCGACTTCGGGGAGACCGGCGACCTGCACCAGACCGGCGTTGCCAGACAATATCCGTATCTCGTCCAGCGCTTCAGCGTGCAGCGCGTGCGCGAGACGTTCAGCGGCATCCGCATCCGCCATCACCGCATAACGCGGCCGATGCGCGCAGCACAGCTTGAGCATGCCTTCGACATCGCGATTGGCGGTCAGCGCGATCACGTCGTAGTCCGCCGCATGACGGGCGATCACATCCAGCGTGCTGAGACCGATGGAACCGGTCGCACCCAACACGGTGATGCCGATGCGCGGTTGCGTGCTCACAGGAGTGCCAGCTCATTCAAGCCATAGAGGAACACCGGCACGGCGGCGAGCAGGCTGTCGATGCGATCGAGAATACCGCCGTGACCGGGAAACAGCTGTCCGGTGTCTTTCAGGTTCTGCTGACGTTTGAGCAAACTGAAAAACAGATCGCCGACGATGGAGATGGCCGCGCATACCAGCGCCAAGCCCACGAAAGCGACCAGACCCTGACCGTTCAGGCCGAACCAGTGTCCGGCGAATGCCGCGAGCAATGCACTGGCAGTCAGACCACCGGCCACGCCTTCCCAGGTCTTGCCGGGACTGACGCGCGGCGCGAGTTTATGTCGTCCGAAACTCTTGCCAGCGAAATACGCGCCGCTGTCAGCCACCCACATCAGCACGAAGATGAACAGCGCGAGTTCCGGTCCGTGTTGCGCGCGGCCGTGCAAAGCGGCGAGCGCCAACCACGCGGGCAACAGCGCGATTGCAACCAGCACGAATTTGAACGCTACCCAGTCGCGTCCGACCTGCGGCCAACGCAACCACACGGCCGCCAGAATCCACCAAGCCACGGCCACCGGCAGCAATCCTGTCAACAGTTCGGGTTGTTGTTGCAGCACGTACCAGGCGCCGCCGGCCACGGCGATGGAACCGAGCAGATAGAGGATCTTCGCGGGCAGTGTGCGCAGCGGAATAAGTCCGGTCCATTCCCAAACCGCCAGGGCAATGAACGCACCGGTCGCGGCGACGAAGAGCGGCGTCGACAGTCGCAGGATGCCCCACACGACCAGCGGAATGAGTACCGCCGCGGTCAGCAGCCGTTTAAGCACCCTGGATGCGCTCCACCTGATCGCCGGTCTGACCGAAACGACGTTGCCGCCGCGCGAACGAGGCCAGTGCGTCGAGCAGACTGTTCTCGTCGAAATCCGGCCACAGGGTATCGGTGAAATACAGCTCGGTGTAGGCAAGCTGCCAAAGCAGGAAATTGCTGATGCGCTGCTCGCCGCCGGTGCGGATGAACAGGTCGGGTTCGGGCAGATCGGCCAGACTTAATTGTTTGCCGAGCAGTTCGGCATCGATGGCGTCAAGCGCGAGTTCCCCGGCCTGCACCCGCGCCGCGATCTGCTGCGCGGCCTGGGCGATATCCCAGCGACCGCCGTAGTTCACGGCAATCGACAGACGCAGACCCGGGTTGTCCTGGGTGCGAATTTCACTGTCGTCCATCAGATTACGCAACTTGGTGGAGAACGGCGCGCGATCGCCAATGAAGCGCACCTGCACACCGTTGGCGTGCAGGCTGTCGACTTCCTTCTGCAAGGTGCTGATGAACAGATCCATCAACAGGCTGACCTCGGTCTTCGGCCGTCGCCAGTTTTCACTGCTGAAAGCGAACAGGGTGAGCGCTTCGATCTGATGCTTGCGACAAGCCTCGACCACACGGCGCACCGCCTTGACACCTTCGCGGTGCCCGACCGGGCGCGGCATGCCACGGCTGCGCGCCCAGCGACCATTGCCATCCATGATGATGGCGATGTGTCGCGGCCGTGCAGTGGTTGTTTGGTCGATACGACTCACCGGTGACATGACCCTGAATGCGGCTGCTTCAGACTTCCATCAACTCGGCCTCTTTGGCCTGCAGGACTTTCTCGACATCGGCGATGGCCTGATCCGTGAGTTTCTGGATCTGATCCTGCGCACGCCGGTCCTCGTCTTCGGAGATCTCCTTTTCCTTGAGCAGATCCTTGAAATCGTTGTTGGCGTCGCGGCGGATGTTACGGATCGCTACGCGCGCGCCTTCGGCCTCGTGACGCACCACCTTGATCATGTCACGACGGCGCTCCTCGGTCAGCGGCGGCAGCGGAATGCGCATCACCGTGCCGGCGGTGTTCGGATTCAAACCGAGGTCGGATTTCATGATGGCCTTTTCGATCACGCTCACCATCGGTTTTTCCCACGGCGTGATGATCAGCGTACGTGCATCTTCGACGTTGACGTTGGCGACCTGCTTGAGCGGCACTTCGCTGCCGTAGTAATCCACGGTGATGTGGTCCAGCAGACTAGTGTGCGCACGCCCTGTGCGCAGTTTGGTCAGATCGTGGCGCAGCGTTTCCACGCTCTTGGCCATGCGGGTTTTGGCATCTTGGATGATGTCGTCGATCATGGTGCTCCCTACTCCTTCACGACCAGCGAGCCGACCGCCTCGCCGCGCACGGCCCGCAGGAGATTGCCCGGTTGATGGATGTCGAACACCATCAGCGGCATGTTGTGATCCCGGCACAGGATGATGGCGGTGTGATCCATCACCATGAGATTCCGGCGCAGCGCCTCGTCATAGCTCAGGCGATCGAAGCGTTGCGCGGTCGGGTCTTTTTTCGGATCGGCCGTGTACACGCCATCGACGTTGGTCGCCTTGAACATGATCTCGGCGCCGATCTCAATGGCGCGCAGACCCGCGGCCGAATCGGTGGTAAAAAACGGATTGCCGGTACCGGCGGCGAACAGCACCACCCGACCCTTGTCCAGATGTTGCAGAGCGCGCTCGCGGGAGAAATTCTCGCAGGCCGCGGCGATGGCCAGCGCCGACATCACGCGCGCCTCGGTGCCCAAGCGACGCAGCGCATCCTGCATGGCGAGCGCATTCATGACCGTGGCCAGCATGCCCATGTAATCGCCGGTGACCCGGTCCATGCCGGCCGCCGCCAGTCCGGCGCCGCGGAAGATGTTGCCGCCACCGATCACCAGACCGATCTGCACGCCGGCCTGGGCCAGCGCGTGAATCTCGGACGCGAACTGGACGAGTACCGCCGGATCGATCCCGGAATCGTCGCCCGCCAGGGCCTCGCCG
>JACRMO010000106.1 GCA_016214925.1 Gammaproteobacteria bacterium | reverse complement strand
CGACCAGACCGCGCTCGTCGCACGCGTGCTCGACACCTGGGCGGGTGACGTCCAGGTGGGCGGCGGACTGCGCGACGACGGCGCGATCGAACGCGTGTTCGCGGCGGGCGCCTCGCGCGCCGTGGTCGGCACGCGCGCCGTGGAGGACTGCACGTGGCTCGCGAGCGCCGCGTCGCGCTGGCCCGGGCGAATCATGGTCGCGCTCGACGCGCGTGGCCGCGAGGTGCTCGCGCGCGGCTGGACCGCGGGCACGGGCACGGACGTCGTCACGCTCGCCGCGGAGCTCTCCGAACTGCCGCTCGCGGGCTTGCTCGTGACGGCCGTCGCGAACGAGGGCCGGCTCGCCGGTCCCGATCTCGAAACCACATCGGCGGTGGCGGCGGCGTGTTCGCTGAGCGTCACCGCGTCGGGCGGCATCGAGCGTGCCGAGTCGGTGCTGAACGCGCTGGATATGTTGCGTGAGCACGCTGTGGAGGACGATTGGGTGCTGGTGCACGACGCGGCCCGTCCCTGCGTGCGCACAGAAGACCTCAATCATTTAGTTACCGCGTTGCGCGACGATGCCGTCGGCGGTCTGCTGGCGATCCCGGTGCGCGACACCATGAAGCAGGCGGACGCGGAACAACGCTGTAACGCCACTGTCGACCGCAGCCGGCTCTGGCACGCGCTGACACCGCAGATGTTCCGTCTCGGTGCCTTGCGCGATGCGTTACGATCGGCGGCGGCGAGAGGCGTGGTGGTTACCGACGACGCGTCGGCGATGGAACAGGCGGGCTTGCGGCCACGCCTGATCGAAGGCCACGCCGACAATCTCAAGATCACCCGGCCGGAGGATCTCGCGCTGGCCGAATTCTATCTGCGACAACAGGGACGACTATAGGGGCGCCTATGAGTAACGGTCCGAGAATCGGCCCTAGAATCGGCCAGGGTTTCGATGCGCATGCCTTCAAGGAGGGCGGGCGTCTGATGCTGGGTGGCGTGGAGATTCCGCATACGCACAGTCTCGCCGCGCATTCCGACGGTGATGTCGTGCTGCATGCGCTGTGCGACGCGCTGCTCGGCGCGGCCGGGCTCGGCGATATCGGCCAGCATTTCCCCGATACCGATCCGACCTATAAAGGCATCGACAGCCGCAAACTGCTCGTGCAGGTGATGCAGATGCTGCGCATGCGTCGCCTGTGCGTGGGCAACGCCGATCTCACCATCATCGCCCAGGTGCCGAAGCTGGCACCGTATCGTGACGCCATCCGCGCCGTGATCGCGCAGGATCTGCTCGTGAGTGCCGAGGCTATCAACATCAAGGCGACCACCACCGAACAGATGGGTTTCACCGGCCGCAAGGAAGGCATCGCGGCCTTGGCGGTGGTGTTGCTGTTCGCCGAGACACGGGGTTGAATGTGAATTTGTATTCACACCAAAGGACGCAAAATACGCAAAGTGAAATAAGGAACCTCTGATTAATCCGTCATTGCTAGAAGCGTAGCGACGAAGCAATCCCCAAGCCATTGATGTTTCAGTTGGGAGATTGCTTCGCTTCGCTCGCAATGACGGCCTCAATGAATTAATGAGAGTTTCCATAATATGAATTTCTTTGCGTATTTTGCGTTCTTCGGTGTGAATAATCGCACGCAGCAATGAGAATGACATGACTGCAAATGATGCGGCGCCTACCGATCTACCCTATGCCTTCGGTGGACCAGCCGGCACAGGCCGGTTGCGCGTCGAGCCGGAAGATTTCATCGTGCGTGAGTTGCCCATCTGCGAGCCCGACGGCGCCGGCGAGCATGTTTGGTTGTGGGTGCGCAAGCGCAACGCCAACACCGATTGGGTGGCGCGTCAGCTGGCGCGGTTCGCGGGCGTGACGCCGCGCGACGTGAGCTACGCGGGAATGAAAGACCGACGCGCAGTGACCGAGCAGTGGTTCTCGCTGCAACTGCCGGGCAAGGCCGATCCTGATTGGACGGCGGCGCGGATCGAGGGCGTCGAGATCCTGCGTGCCGAGCGGCATTCGCGCAAGCTCAAGCGCGGCGCCTTGCGCGGCAATGCCTTTGAAATCCGCATCCATGCCTTGAGTGGTGATCACGCGGTGCTGGAGACGCGTCTGCGCGCGATCGCGGCGCACGGTATGCCCAACTATTTTGGAACGCAACGCTTCGGCCACGACGGCGGCAATCTCGCGGCGGCCGCCGCGATGCTGCGCGGTGAAGGCCCGCGCCTGGACCGGCATGTGCGCGGCCTGTATCTCTCGGCGGCGCGCAGCTTTCTGTTCAATCAGGTGTTGGCGGCGCGCGTGCATGATGGCAGCTGGGAGCGTGCCCTGCCGGGTGACGCCCTGCAACTGGACGGCCGGCGCGCGTGGTTTATCGCCGCTGCGGCGGATACCGACATCGAGACGCGCGTGCGCGAACTTGATGTACATCCTACGGGACCGTTGTGGGGACGCGGCGTGCCGGCGACCCAAGGCGCGGTGCGTGCGCTCGAGGGTGCCTGTCTGGCGCCGTTCGACGACTGGTGCGCGGGGCTCGAGCGCGCAGGCTTGGAACAGGATCGGCGCGCGTTGCGCGTGCGGGTGCGCGAGTTGGACTGGGCCTGGAACGGTGCGGATGAGTTGACGCTGCGTTTTTCATTGCCCGCGGGAAGTTATGCCACGGTGCTGTTGCGCGAAGTGATCGAAGGCATGGATGGCGACGACGCAAACGCGACGGAAGATCTTGCCTAACGCGGGTCGTTGCGCATGGAATGGACATGAATCTCGATCCGCACGTCTGGCGCATCCTTGGCGCAGGTATTCTGTTCGTGGCAGTGTTTCCCGGGACGTCGTTTATCGTTAATAGGCGTTGGTGCAGGGGCATTTTCAGTGTTGTGCCGCGGGAGGTTGCACTGTTGGCGGCACTGGTGTTTCTGCTGGCGATTCTCTTCGAGGCCAGTCTCAATCCGCTGTATGTAGTCGTGTTCGGCGACAAGCTCTGGGTCTACCGATTATTCCCGCTGCACGATGGCAATGTCTCGGCGCTCGCGGTCGTGGCGTGGACCAGTTACGGCGTGCATCTGTATTTTCTGAATCAAACCTTGGACAGTCGGATTGCCGCAGGTCCACACCGCAATCTCATCAAGGCCGCGCTGATCGGTTGCGAGGCGCCGTTGCTGTGGGAAGTGCTCGGCAACGGATTCTTTCTGCTGACGGTGGGTGAGTTCTACGCCTATTACCTGCCCGGGGATATATTTCACTTCACCTCGCTGCGGGTGATCCCGGTGTATATGTTATGTATCTACACCGGACTGCACGTCCACGGCTATCTGCGCAGGCGCGCGGCGGATTGGTGGCTGACAGCTGGCTTGTTCGCCGCAGGCATCGCCTTTCTGGGCGCGGGTTGAACATCACGCCCGTGACATGAACTCTCCGGTCAGCGTGTTGATCTTGATGAGTTCGCCCGGCGTTAGGTATTCCGGTACTTGTACTACCAGACCGGTGTTGAGCGTGGCGGGTTTGCTGCGCGCCGAGGCCGAGGCAGCCTTCATCGCCGGTGCGCATTCGGTGATTTCCAAAATAACGGTGGCCGGCAATTCCACGCCGAGCATGTTGCCGTCCGCGACCAGCGCATAGATGCCTTCCAGCCCATCGGTCAGATAGGGCAGATCCTCTTCCATCGACGCCAGACTCAGCGTGTGCTGCTCGTAGGTCTCTTTGTCCATGAAGGTGCAGCCGTCGTTGTCCCGGTAAAGAAACTGCACGGCACGGCGCTCGAAGTCCACGGTGTTGACGACCTCGTCGCCCTTGTAGCCGCGTTCGAACTTCTGCCGAGTCACCACATCGTAGCCACGGGTCTTGTACAGCGTATTGCCGCTGCGCGAAGCGGCGGTTTGCACCTGCACGTCCTTGATGAAGATGTTGCGCCCGTCCACCTGCAGGACAAGACCGCGTTTGAGTTCACTGGCTTTCATGAATGCTCCGGAAGTTTTATCTGTTTGACTCTATACCATGTCATTGCCATTGCCGCCACGGCACCGCCGAAGGCCAACGCGCTGTCCTTTTGCGCATCCCATTCATCGCCCTGCGTGCCGAGATAGGCGGCGCCGAGTTCGGGGTCGACCAAGATAGCGACAACGGCCTCGATAATTTCATAGACGGCACTGAAGGCGAGAATCATCGACGCGGCCAGGAAATATGTCCAGGACCGACGCGCGCCGGCGGCACGCAGCAGAATTTCACGGAACGGATAGGCGCACAACAGCCCGTAGCTGAAATGCACGATGCGGTCGTAATGATTGCGTTGCAGGGCGAAGGCATCCTGCAACCAGAAACCCAGCGGCGTCTCGGCGTAGGTGTAATGCGCGCCGATCAGATGCAGGCTGAGAAACACCGTGAACAACGCATAGGACAAAGTGGAAAAGGTGAAGCGCCGGTAGGTGAGCGCGAGCAGTGCCGTGTAGGTGAATACCAGCAGGTTTTCCAGCAACCAATCGCGGCGGTTGAACGGTTCCACGGCAGTGATCGCCCAGAGGATCAGCAGCCACAGGATCAGCGCATGCAGGATGCGGTTGTTGCGGAAGGGGGGCGGGCTCATGGGGGCAGTGTACTTGAATATGTAGCCCAGGCTGAATGGATCGTCCCTTCTCCCTGTGGGAGAAGGACAGGATGAGGGGATGGGAAAACCGGTATGCTGTGGCCGTATTGATGCCCTCACCCCGACCCTCTCCCCGGAGGGAGAGGGAGTCTATAGGGCGGCAGTGACACATTCCCTGCCGGTACGCGTATCCGGCTACGAGGAACCCAAGACCGTGCATGTACAACAGGAGACAGGACGACACCGCCGCGGCGTCTTCGCAGTGATGGGCCTGTTGATGCTGGCCGGATTGGCGTGCGCCGGTCATGCGGGTGCCGATGCGCGTGTATCTGATGCGCAAGGTTGGCAGGAAGCAGACGCGACACCCGAGGGTCGACTCTACCATCGGCCGATGCCGGGATCGGCGATTCCGCAAGTGCTGATCGCTACGCGCTTCGCCGCGCCGGCAGCGGCCGTGTACGCCGTGGTGACGGACTATGCGCATTTCGCGGACTTCATTCCCGATGTCGCGGAAAGCCGGATCATCCGCGTAGCGGGCGACGTGCAGTGGGTCTTCCACCGACTGCATTTCGCCGGACCGGTGGCCGACCGCGTCTATGTGATGCGCAGCGTCGGTAGAACAATTGGTGTGGGCGCGTACCGGGTCGAATGGGCGCTGACGCCGGAGCCGGTGCCAGCGGGCGAGCAGGGGATCGCTCCGCGTCAGTTCTCGGGCTTCTGGGAATTGCGCACCGCCGATGATGGCAAGACGACCGAAGCACGCTATGCGGTGCAGAGGGATCGGGGCGGGCGGATTCCGGTGTGGCTGGTTTCGGGTATG
>JACRMO010000016.1 GCA_016214925.1 Gammaproteobacteria bacterium | reverse complement strand
GACGCGAGAGTCCATGGTGTTCACAGTGCTCCTCCGTTCGGCCCTGGCAGGCTCTGTGACAGGCAATGCCATTGGAGCAGAACCTTTGAGCTAAATCAATTAAAGCACAAATAGTTCACAGTTATAGCCTGGGTATTTCGGCTGAAGCGGTGGTGTGGCTGGGGGCGCCAAGCCGGTTTCGGCCGGGTGGTTCTCTCGGCGCCAATTTTCCGTTAGGATTCCGCTTAATAGGTCTGTGTCCGGAGCCCGCCCTGTTGAGGGGCGCCGGTGACGTGGCCCTAACCCCTAATCACCGACTTGAGCAGTTAAACACGACTCCGCAAAGCGGCCTTGAGTGATTCACCCATGACCCAACGACAGGCCGAGGTTCGACGCGACACGCTCGAGACCCGCATTTCCGTCAAGATCGATCTGGACGGCACCGGCACGTCCCGTTTCCAGATCGGGGTGCCCTTTCTGGAGCACATGCTCGATCAGGTGGCGCGCCACGGCCTGATCGATCTAGACATCCAGGCCGAGGGTGATCTGCACATCGATGCCCATCACACTGTCGAGGATGTCGGCATTACCCTGGGCCAGGCCTTCTGCAAGGCGCTGGGTGACAAGAAGGGTATCCGCCGTTACGGCCACGCCTACGTGCCGACAAGAAAGGTATCCGCCGCTACGGCCACGCCTATGTGCCGTTGGACGAGGCCTTGTCGCGGGTGGTGATCGACTTCTCGGGGCGGCCCGGCCTGGAATACCACGCCCAGTACCCGCGCGCGCGCATCGGCGATTTCGACGTCGACCTGCTGCGTGAATTTTTCCAGGGTTTTGTCAACCACGCGCCGGCCACACTGCATATCGACAGCCTGCGCGGGGTCAATGCCCACCATATCGCCGAGACTATCTTCAAGGCGTTCGGGCGTGCGCTGCGTATGGCCGCCGAGGGTGATTCGCGTATGCAGGGCCAAGTGCCCTCCACCAAAGGGAGCCTCTGAGCAGGCCGCCTGACTAAACCCTCACTATGGTTACTTTTCAACAACATATTGTAGGCGCGGATATGCCCGCGAACGTCCCGCAGGTTCGCGGGCATACCCTAAAGGGCACAATAGCCCGCGCCTACAGACCCCAAACGCTATGACCACGGTAGCCATCATCGATTACGGCATGGGCAATCTGCACTCCATCGGCAAGGCGGTGGAGCATGTCGCGGGCAACCTGCGCGTCAGCGTGACCGCGGACGCCGCCACCATCCGCCGTGCCGATAAGGTCATCTTTCCGGGCGTTGGCGCGATACGCGATTGCATGCGCGAACTGCAACACTTGGGGCTGGATGAGGTGATTCGCGAGATCGCCGGGCAAAAGCCGCTGCTGGGTGTATGCCTGGGCATGCAGGCGCTGTTGGAGTTTTCGGAAGAGAATGGCGGGACGCCAGCGCTGGGCGTGTTCGCCGGCCAAGTCCGGCGTTTTCCCGACGGACTGCGCGACTCGGCCAGCGGCGAGCGTCTGAAAATCCCGCACATGGGTTGGAATCAGGTGCATCAGCACGCGCATCCGCTGTGGGCCGACATCCCGCAGGACAGCCGCTTCTATTTCGTGCACAGTTATTACGCGCAACCTGATCGCGCTCAGGACGCCGCCGGCACGACCGACTACGGCATCCCGTTTACGTCCGCGCTGGCGCGCGACGGCATCTTCGCCGTGCAGTTCCACCCGGAAAAGAGCCAGCATGCCGGACTGCAATTGCTGGCGAATTTCATCAAATGGGATGGCCAAGGCCAGACTGGAACCATACTGGAATCATGATTCAAGCCCTAGTACAGAGGAACGGCTCATGCTGCTGATACCCGCCATCGACCTGAAAGACGGCAAGTGCGTGCGTCTGCGCCAGGGGCGCATGGATGATGCCACGGTGTTTTCCGACGATCCCGTGGAGGTGGCGCGGCGTTGGGTGGAGGCTGGTGCGCGGCGTCTGCACATCGTCGATCTGAATGGCGCCTTCGCCGGGCAGCCGGTCAACGCCGACGCTATCCAGCGTATCGCCGAGACCTTTCCAGACTTGCCCTTGCAGGTCGGTGGCGGTATCCGCGACGAGGAAACGGTGCAGGCCTACCTCGACATCGGCGTGAACTTCGTCATCATCGGCACCAAGGCGGTGAGTGCGCCGCATTTCATCAACGATCTGTGTATGGAGTTTCCCGGTCACATCATCGTCGGCCTGGACGCGAAGGACGGTCGGGCCGCCATCGACGGCTGGTCCAAACTCTCGCATCACAATGTGCAGGAACTCGCGCAACGCTTCGAGCGCGATGGCGTCGCCGCGATTGTCTACACCGACATCGGCCGCGACGGCATGATGAATGGCGTCAATGTCGAATCCACCGTCGAACTGGCGCGTTCCGTGACCATCCCGATCATCGCCTCGGGTGGGGTCAGCAGCCTGGACGACATCAAGGCCCTGTGCGCCGTCGAGGGCGAAGGTATCATGGGCGCCATCATCGGTCGCGCGCTCTATGAAGGCAGTATCGATCTGACGGCGGCGCAGAAATACGTCGACGACACGGCTGGCAGCTGAGCGCCATGCTCGCCGAACTGCGCGATGCCGGCGATCCGGTCGAGATCGCTGCGCGCTACAACGATCAGGGTGCCGACGAACTGACCTTCCTCGACATCACCGCCACCAGCGACGAGCGCGACCTCATCCTGCACATCATCGAGGCCGTGGCCTCGCAGGTGTTCATCCCGCTCACCGTGGGGGGCGGCGTGCGCACGGTGGCAGATGTGCGGCGCCTGCTCAATGCGGGCGCCGACAAGGTCGCGATCAATACCGCTGCGGTGAGCCGTCCCGAATTCGTGCGCGAGGCCGCCGAGAAATTCGGTTCGCAGTGCATCGTGGTGGCCATCGATGCCAAGCGCGTGAGCCAAGACGGCGAACCCAATCGCTGGGAAATCTTTACCCACGGCGGTCGCAAACCCACCGGGCTCGATGCGGTGGAGTGGGCGCGGCGCATGGTGAACTACGGCGCCGGTGAAATTCTGCTGACCAGTATGGATCGCGATGGCACGAAAGACGGTTTCGATCTGGCGCTGACCCGCGCGGTCAGCGATGCCGTGGACGTGCCGGTGATCGCCTCGGGCGGCGTGGGGAATCTCGATCACCTGGTCGCCGGCGTGCGCGAGGGTGGCGCCGATGCCGTGCTTGCCGCGAGCATCTTCCATTTCGGCACCTACACCATCGAGCAGGCCAAACGCCACATGGCCGCCGCGGGTGTGGAAGTGCGGCTGTAATTCCGGCCGATCACTGGAGCACAACCATGAACGACGCCATGAATGACGCTTGGCTCGACGAGATCAAATGGACCGCCGACGGTCTGGTGCCGGTGATTGCGCAAGATGCCGCCACCGGCGAGGTATTGATGTTCGCCTGGATGAACCGCGAAGCGCTGACGCTGACGGTGCGGGAAGGTCGCGCCGTGTACTGGTCGCGCTCACGCAATAAACTCTGGCGCAAGGGCGAGGAATCCGGACATGTGCAACCGGTGAAGGATATCCGTCTGGATTGCGACAAAGACGTGATCTTGCTGAAGATCGAACAAATCGGCGGTATTGCCTGTCATACCGGACGGCGCAGTTGTTTTTTCCACCGGCTGGAAGATCTGCAGTGGCGAGTGGTGGAGCCGGTGCTGAAAGACCCCGGCAATATCTACAAATGATGTGGCAAAGGCAGAACCTCCCGTGAACGATATCCTGCAAGAACTCGCTGCGGTCCTGGAGGCACGCAAGGGCGCCGATCCGGACAGTTCCTATGTCGCCAAGCTGTACAGCAAAGGCCTCGACGCTATCCTCAAAAAGATCGGCGAGGAGGCGACCGAGACCATCCTGGCCGCCAAAGACGGCGATAAAGAGCATTTGGTTTATGAAACCGCGGATCTGTGGTTTCATACACTGGTGATGTTGGCGCAGCAGGGACTCGGGCCGGAGGCCGTGCTGCAGGAGTTGGCGCGCCGTTTCGGCTTGTCCGGCCTGGACGAGAAGGCCGCGCGCCCCGGTCAATAAGCTCCGGTTAGTAATCCCCGGCGAGTCATTTTTGGAGAGCCTTTATGGGCATCGGTTTTAAAGAACTGCTGGTTATCCTGGTCATCGTGCTCATCCTGTTCGGAGCCAAGCGTCTGCGGACCCTGGGTGGCGATCTGGGGTCGGCGCTGAAAGGGTTCCGCTCGGCCGTCAAAGAGGGCGAGGACGCGGACAAAGATACTCTTGAAGGAAAGCCGGGCCGCACCCTCGACGCCGATGTCGTGGCCAAAGAAAAAGATAAGGTCTAAGCGGACACGCGTGACCGGAATGGCGCATGTTCGACGTCGGCTTCTCTGAACTGGTCCTGATCCTGGTGGTGGCGCTGGTCGTGGTCGGCCCCGTGCGCCTACCCAAGCTCGCGCGTACGGCCGGTTTGTATCTGGGGCCTGCCCGGCGCATGGTCTCGACAGTGAAGGCGGATGTGCAACGCGAACTTGCCGCCGAGGATCTCAAGCGTACCTTGCAGAAACAGGTCGAGTCCGTGGGTCTGCACGACATCGTCGAAGAGACTGCCGATGCCGCGACGGCAGCGGAGCAGTTGTTCAAACCGAACACTGCGGAGACAGCCGGGCCGAGCGCGGCCCCCGTCGGCTTGGCGCCGGACTCTCAATCGGATGCCCAGCATGGCGGCACCTGACTCCCCGTCCGCGCATCTGATGGAACTGCGCGACCGTCTGCTGCGCATGATCGTGGTGGTGGTGATCGTGACTTGCGTGTTGCTGCCATTCGCCAACCCCTTGTTCTCCGCGTTGGCCGGCCCGCTGATGCGGCACATGCCCGAGAACAGTTCCATGATTGCCACGGCGGTGGCATCGCCGTTTCTGATTCCGATGAAGCTGGCGCTGATCCTGGCCATCTTCATCTGTGTGCCGTACCTCTTATATCAACTCTGGGGCTTCATCGCGCCGGGCCTGTATCGCCACGAGAAACGCATGGCGCTGCCGTTGCTGGTGTCGAGCACGCTGTTGTTCTATCTGGGCGTATCGTTCGCCTACTTTGTGGTGTTCCCGCTGATCTTCGCCTTCCTGACCACCACGGCGCCCGAAGGCGTCCAGGTCATGACCGACATCAGCAATTATCTGGATTTCGTGTTGACGCTGACGCTGGCCTTCGGCGCCGCGTTTGAAGTGCCGGTGGCGACCTTCGTGCTGGTGTTGCTCGGTATGACCACACCCGAGGCGCTGGTCGAGAAGCGGCCGTATGTCATCGTCGGCGCCTTTGTCATCGGCGCCATCCTCACCCCGCCCGATGCGGTGACGCAGACCTTGCTGGCCGTGCCGATGTGGTTGTTGTTCGAGCTGGGCGTGCTGATGGCGCGGCTGTTCGCGAAGCGCAAGGATGGGGCTGAAACGGAAACCTCGGACGACAACGCGACTGCGGAAGATGCGTTGGATGCGGAACTTAAGCGGGTTGAGGAACAGGAACGGGGACAAGGTTAGCGAACTGCGATGGGGACAGATTTGAAATCTGTCCCCGGCGCGCTTAAGCCTTGCTCGCCCGCACCGGAATGCCGTAACGCATGCGCGTGCCGTGTTCCAGCGACATCAGAATTTCCTCGGCGGCGAGATCGGCCGGGAAAAACACCCCCGAGATCTTGGCGCCGTGAATGCTCGCACCGAGTAGTTTGGCCTTGCTCAAATCCACCCCGCGCAGGTCGGTCTGGCGGAAATAGCAGTCGTTGAGATCCAGACCCTCGGCGACAAGGCCACGCAGATCGAGACCCCGGAAATCGCAACCGGTCAGATCGCTGCTTTCGCCGGCTTGGTGCCGGGTATTGAACTCCTCGATCTTGCCGTCGCGCAGTAACTGGTACAGCGGATCATTTTTGATGGCAGGTATCTGCTCGTTCATGCGCATTCCCCTGATTGGAACGTGGTCGATTTCTCCCGTCTCAGGCCTGGCGTGTGGCACCGCCCTGGAACCACAGATACAGCACCGGTACCAGGAATAGCGACACTACCAGCGAGAACGTTAAGCCATAGACCATGGTCTGGGCCAGGGGTTGCAGCATTTCCGCGCCCTCGCCCAGCCCCAGCGACAGGGGCAACAGCCCGACCACGGTCGTCAGTGTGGTCATCAGAATTGGCCGCAGCCGCAGCTCTCCGGCGCGGGCAATGGCCGCGCGGATCGGCAGGCCTTGCTCGCGCAGCAGCTCGATATATTCGACCAGGATGATGGAGTTATTGACCACGATGCCGGCGAGCATGATCAGTCCCATCCACACCGGCATGGACACCGGCGTGCCCAGTAGCGGCAGAATCAGTCCAGGACCGATGAGTGTGAACGGTACGCCGAGCAGGATCACCAATGGATTGCGCAACGATTCGTATTGCACGGCCATGACCACGAACACCAGGAACAACGCCAGTCCGAGCAAGACGCCGGCGAGCTGGCGGCCTTCCTGCAAGGCCTTGAACGCACCGGCGTCATAAAGGTGATAACCCTCCGGCAGCGCTAAGGCTTTCAGCCTCTGCTGCGCGCTTTCAACGACGCTACTGAGCGCCTGCGCACCGCTCAACGTGGCGCCGACCTCGACCATGCGCTGTTGCTGATCGCGGAGAATCTCCGTGGGCGCGGCCAGCAGATTGATCTGTGCGACATCGCCCAGGCGGACCGCCGTTTGGTTCGCGCTACGCTGCGTGCCCATGCCCGTATCAGGTACGGTCAGCGGAATGCTCTCGATATCCGCCACCGTGGTCAGGCTCGGCTGCGGCAGACGCACGCGGATATCGAAGGGTTGATCGCCGTCGAGCAGATCGCCGGCCAGTTCGCCATCCAGCGCGAAGTGCAGCGCGGTGCCGACATCGTTCACGCTCAGGCCGAGTTGCGCGGCGCGTTCGCGATCCACCTGCACGGCGAGTTCATGCTGAGTCTCTTCGCCGGACCAGGACACACTGCGCAGTCCCGGCGTGCCATTCAGCAGGGCCACGGCCTGCGCACCCAGCGTATCGAGTACCTGCAGATCCGGCCCCTGAATACGGAAGCTGACCTCGTCTTCACCGCTGCCGACGCGCAAACCGCGCAGGCCGGCAACGCGCAGTCGCACCTTGCAACCGACCAGATGCAGCTGGGCGATGGCGTCGTCCATGCGTGCGATCCAGGCATCTGACGACAGGCTGCGCTGTGCCAGCGGTTTGAGTTTGATCTGCAAGGAGGCGCGACTGGCCAGTTCGCGTGTGCTCCGACCGAAGATGAAGCCGCCGGTGGTGGTGAATACCGATTCAACCTCGGACTGCTTGTGAAACAGCGTTTCCAATTGCTGCGCGAACGCATCCATGCTGGCCATGGACGTGCCCGGGTCACCGGTGACGCGCACATCGATATTCCCATCGTCGAGGCTCGGCAGAAAGACCTCCTGGCTGGAGAAGAAATTCGCGGCGCCCCAGGCCAGCAACGCAGCGAACAGCACTACCCCGAGGGCTTGCACACTGAAACGTGCCGTCAGCCACGTCAGTATATCGGCGTAACCGCGCTGCACGCGCCCCAACCACGCTTCGAAGGCGCGATGCCAGCGCGCATCCGTGCCCGCGTGTGTGCGCAGGCGCACGCCCCACGCTGGTACTAATGTCAGCGCGACCAACAGTGCGGCGATGGTCGCTGCCGAGATGGTGATGATCAGTTCGCGGAACAGCAGGCCGGTCAACCCGGAGACCAGCAGAAACGGCACC
>JACRMO010000015.1 GCA_016214925.1 Gammaproteobacteria bacterium | reverse complement strand
CACATACTGCCGTTCGCTTTTATCCACCAGCACGATCACCCGCGCGTGCGGGGCGTATTTCTGCAGACTGAACAGAAACACATCCAGGTTGCTGATGTTCACGCCGGCGTAATTGTTGCCGTAGCCGTAGAAGAATTCGGCGACGACGAAATCCGGTGCGTGTTCCTTTAAGTGCGCGATGGCCTTGCGCGTCGAGGTCAGGCGGATTTCTTCGAGGCCGGCGTGCGCGTATACCTCCGCCAGATCGGGATGGGTCGGTGATTCGATGATCGAGAAGACGGTGCGGCGTGCCATGTGTTCAGCGGGTGTGGATCACGGGGCGTTGCCGCGGATCGTGTAGGCGAGACTGCGGATGAAATCCGCGGCGACTTTCTTGCGACTAAGGGCGTTGAGATGGCCGCCGTCGTTGGTGTAGGCGCCGATCAGGCTGTAATAGGTTTTGCCGTTGTGGGTGAACGCTTCGCGGCGGCCGTCCGGGTAGGTGGATTCACTGGCGGCCAGGTCGAAGATCGGATCGCCGGCGTAAGTGCTAAGCAAGCGTTCGTTGAAGGTCTGACGTTTGACGTTGGCGAGTTTGCTACGGTTGGGTTTGCCGAGCAGCTCGCGCACCCACACGCCGAGTCCTGTAGGGCTGTGGCGGAGCGGGGCGGTCACATGGATGAAGGTGATTTCCGGATGACGTGCCTTGAGGTCGTCGAGCGTGGCGCGGTAATACGCGAACAACGTATCGACGTCACTCTTTTCGTCGATGTCGATGTAACAGAACTTGAGCAGCGCGTAATCGATCTTGCCCGCCAGTTGTTGATCGACGATGCGCTTGAAGTCGTCGCACTTGGTCTTGGGTTCGGTGTTCTTGCCGACGGGCGTGTGCAGGATGAAGCCCGCGGGCAGTGCGTCCGCTTTACCGAGTTCCAGGATCGGCAGCGTGGTGTTGCTGGCGGTGAGAATGTCCTGCACACCGGCCATGATGTTGCCGCCGACCGATTGGTGGCCGAAGAACACCCGGGCGGTTTGCAGTTCGGTCAAAGCGTGTTTCACATCGTCGGTCATGGTGAAGGGTTCCACGGCTGTGTTTTGTTGACAGGCGGCCAAGGATAGCAGCATCAGCCATGGCGCAAAGCGGGCGAGTCGGTGGCGCAAGGGTCGCTCCGTTGTTTAGTCGATCGAGGTCAGTTGGGACTGGCTTGTGCGGCCGGGCGTTGGCCGATGCGCGCCTTGGCGGTGAAGGCTTCGCCGTTCCGCAGTCCTTGTACCGACAGCTCGGAGCCGGGCGGGTTCCCGGCGATCCGGTTCATGGAATCGCGGGCGCTGCTGACGGGTTGCTCGTTCAGCGCGGTGATGATGTCGCCGGGTTGCAGGCCAGCCTGATCCGCCGGACCGCCGCGTAGCACGCCGGCGATGAGCACGCCCTCGGTCGTCGGCAGGCCGAAGGATTCCGCCAGCGCCGGCGTGAGATCCTGCGCCTCGATGCCCAGCCAGCCGCGCACCACGGCGCCGTGTTCGATGATCTGTTGCATGACCTCGCGGGCGAGGCTGACGGGAATAGCGAAGCCGATGCCTTGCGAGCCACCGGATTTGCTGAAAATGGCGGTGTTGATGCCGACCAGTTCGCCGCGTGCGTTGATGAGCGCGCCGCCGGAGTTGCCGGGGTTGATCGCCGCGTCGGTCTGGATGAAATTCTCGAAGGTGCTGATGCCGAGTTGATTGCGCCCGGTGGCGCTGACGATGCCCTGGGTCAGGGTACCTTCGAGATTGAACGGGTTGCCGAGCGCAAGGACCGACGCCGAAGGGATTGCCGATGGCGAGGACGACATCGCCTACGCGCAGGTGTTCGGAATCGCCGAGTACGATGCTCGGCAGTTTGTCCGCCGCGATGCGCACGACGGCGAGGTCGGTTTCCGGATCGACGCCGACCACGGTCGCATCCAGCGAACGGCCGTCGCCGAGCATGACCTGAATCTGATCGGCCTCGGCGACGACGTGATTATTGGTGAGCACATAGCCGTGCGCGCTGAGCAAGACGCCCGAGCCCAGACTGGTCTGCAGACGTTGGCGCTCGCCGCCGGCTTGCTCGCCGAAGAAATACTGGAACAGTGGATCGTTGGCCAATGGGTGCGCGCGTTGCGTAATGAGCTTAGCGGTGTAGATGTTGACGACCGCCGGCGCGGCCTGCGCGACCGCATCGGCATACGAAACCGGGCCGTTGCCGATGCCGCCATTAAGACCTGCGGGTGTCGCGGTGGCGGCGCGTTCGCGCACTTCGACCACGTTGGGCGGTTCATCCCACAGTGTCGGTTTGAGTACCAGCAGCAACGCGGCCGCGGCCAGGCCGACCGCGGCCGCTTGCGCCAGGAACAGGATGAGTTTGCGGATATGCATATTTGGGCGTACCTAATCGATCATTCACTGCGGCGGATATGTCTGTAGGCGCGGGCATTGCCCGCGAACGGTTTCTGCCACGATCAGTTCGCGGCCAATGCCCCAAGGGCAGTCTCTCGGCGCAAGCGCCTCACCTTCAGCCTGCTCCTACAGGGCGTCGATCTGTGCTGTAATGCGCACCCAGTTTATCAACATCGACACTCACCGGCGAACGCGCTGCATGATTCCACTCAACGAACTCGTCAGCTATACCAACGGGCTGCTGAATATCGCGGCGTTTCAGGACTATTGCCCGAACGGTTTGCAGGTCGAAGGTCGCGCGCAGGTACGTAAACTGGTCAGCGGCGTGACCGCGAGTCAGGCACTGGTCGAGGCGGCGGTGGCCGCCGGTGCCGATGCGTTGCTGGTGCATCACGGGTATTTCTGGAAGGGCGAAGATCCGTGCGTGACCGGTATGAAACGCCGGCGTCTGGCTGGGCTCTTGGCCGCCGAGGTCACTCTGCTGGTCTACCACCTGCCACTCGATGCGCATGCGGAATTGGGCAACAACGCCCAGTTGGGCGCGTTGTTGGGCTTAGTGCCCGAAGCTTGGTTCGGCGATGGCCGGGGGCCGGCCATCGCGTGTCATGCAACCTTACCGGAGGCCGTTTCGGCTACGGCCTTCGCCGCGCGTATCACGGCGGCCTTGGGCCGAGCGCCACAAATCGTCGCTGGCGGCGATCATCCCATCCGACGCATCGGCTGGTGTACCGGCGCGGCCCAAGGCTATATCGAAGCGGCGGCGGCGCTGGGACTGGACGCCTTCATCAGCGGGGAGATCTCCGAACCGACTGTGCATGTGGCGCGCGAGTGCGGGGTTCATTACTTCGCCGCCGGCCATCACGCGACCGAACGCTACGGCGTGGAAGCGCTCGGCGCGCATCTGGCGCAACGCTTCGGTCTGGAGCACTGCTTTCTGGACATTGAGAATCCGGCCTAAGTCAATGAATGCACAGAACCTGGCTTGACCTGCCCGCGCAGTTGTTGGAAGCTACGCCGCTTATTTGGGTCGCTATCGTATCTGGGTGGTCTCACGGTACGCCGCGGTGCACCACGGGGCCGCAAATGGTTTAGAATGACCCGCCTTTCAAGGCTGGTAATACCGAATTCAAGAAGCAGACAACCCTGGAGAGCCTTAATGAGTACTGATGGCGTAGACACCAGCCGGCGTCGCTTTCTGACCGCTGCCGCCTCGGTTGTAGGTGGCATTGGTGCCGTGTACACGGCGGTTCCCTTCCTGGCTTCGATGCAGCCGAGCGCGCGCGCTCAGGCAGCCGGTGCCCCAGTGGAAGTGGACATCAGCAAGCTGGAGCCCGGTCAGAAGATCAATGTGGAATGGCGCGGCAAGCCGGTGTGGGTGGTCAAGCGCACCCCCGAGATGCTCGCAGCGCTGCCGAGCCTGGACGCCACGCGCGCCGATCCCACGTCGACTGCACCGCAGCAGCCGGACTACGCCAAGAACGCCAGCCGTTCCATTAAGCCCGAGATTCTGGTGCTGGTCGGTATCTGCACGCATCTGGGCTGCTCGCCGACCTACCGGCCGGAAGTCGCGCCGGAAGATCTGGGCGCCGAATGGAAGGGCGGTTTCTTCTGTCCCTGCCACGGCTCGAAATTCGATCTGGCCGGTCGCGTACAGAGCGGTGTGCCGGCACCCACCAATCTGATCGTGCCGCCGCATCACTATGTCGGTGAGTCGGTCATCCTGATCGGCGTAGACCAAGGAGCTGCATAATGGGCGCTGAAAGAACCGATAAGTGGCAGGGCGGCATCCTCGGCTGGATCGACGACCGCTTCCCGCTCAGTTCCATGTGGAATGAACATCTGGCCAAATACTACGCACCGAAGAACTTCAACTTCTGGTATTTCTTCGGCTCGCTGGCGCTGCTGGTGCTGGTCATCCAGATCGTCTCCGGCATTTTCCTCACCATGAACTTCAAGCCCGACGCGGAGCGCGCCTTCGCCTCGGTCGAGTACATCATGCGTGACGTGGAGTGGGGCTGGCTGATCCGCTACATCCATTCCACCGGCGCCTCGGCGTTCTTCATCGTGGTCTATCTGCACATGTTCCGCGGGATGCTCTACGGCTCCTATCAGAAGCCGCGCGAGTTGATCTGGATCTTCGGCTGCATGATCTACCTGGCGCTCATGGCCGAGGCCTTCTTCGGCTACCTGCTGCCCTGGGGTCAGATGTCCTTCTGGGGCGCGCAGGTGATCGTGAATCTGTTCGCGGCGATGCCGATCATCGGCGAGGATCTGTCGGTGTGGATTCGCGGCGACTACGTCATCGCCGACGCGACGCTGAACCGCTTCTTCGCCTTCCACGTTGTCGCCGTGCCGTTGGTGCTGATCGGCTTGGTGGTGGCGCACATCCTGGCGCTGCACGAAGTCGGTTCCAACAATCCCGACGGTGTCGAGATCAAGAAGAAGAAAGATGCCAATGGCATCCCGCTGGACGGCATCCCCTACCATCCGTATTACACGGTGAAGGACATCGTCGGTGTGGTGGTGTTCCTGATCTTCTTCGCCATTGTGGT
>JACRMO010000147.1 GCA_016214925.1 Gammaproteobacteria bacterium | reverse complement strand
GCTCGTCGTCGAAGCTGCATACCCAATCGGGCCGCAATGCGACCAGTAAGGTCATGACCATACCGTTCATCACCGCTTCGGAAAAGAACATCAGCGGGAAGAAGGCCAGATATTGATAGCTCAGCCACTCCAGACTGTGCGTACCCGTGAACCAGAGCAGGCCCGCACCGGCGAACCCCGTCGCCACGATGGAAACGCCGGAGGCGAGAAACGCATTGACGTAGACATAGATGAAGAAATTATGTGGCAAGCGACGCTGTGCCCAGCGTAACAGCAGGCTACTGACCGCAATCGGGATACCACCCATGCACAGCATATTGACGGCAAAGGTCGACCAGCCGCCCTGGCCGTTGAGGGTCGCACCCATCAGAATGAGCGCTACGCCGAGCGAGGCGAATTGCCAACCGAACATGAGCGTGAGCGCGGTCACACCGAGGAGATGGAAGTGCAACGTCGGCGGCACGCCCGCATGCAGGCTCCACAACAGCAACACCGCGACACAGGCGCCGAAATACACATGCGTAAAGGCGTTGTCGTAGAGCCGGCGCACGGGGAGACGTAACAGCGCTCCGAGCAACCATATCAGGGCAATCGGTGCGGCCAGGGCATGCAAGGTGCCTGTGAACACCTGCTCTGGGAAATCCATGGACAACCTCGAATAGGGGATTACACCGGGTTACGGCGATTATACAACGCTGCACTTATCCCTATGGAGACACGCCCCCGGCACCTAGCACCTACGCATGGATAGCATACCCGAGACACTAAAACTCCATAATTTATTGAATAATAGGGTATTACATTTTAAAAATTGCGTTTTCTCATGTGTTGACCTTCGCTTGCCACTGAGACATTATGCGTACACACGGTAACTTTAGTTACACAACGCATGCGCAATCACACTTACAGCGATATCCCTGTCAAAGGTCTTGCCCAGCTGTTCAAACTGCTGGCCGAGCCCAATCGACTGCACATCCTATGCAGCATGGGCTTGGAATGCCGTCCGGTGTCGGCCATTGTGGCGGACACGGGCCTGACCCAGACCAATGTATCGTTCCATCTGCGGGCATTGCGCGAAGCGGGCTTGGTCAAGGCCGAGCGGCAAGGCTCGTTTGTGTTCTACTGCCTCTATGACACGCGTCTGCTTGAACTTCTGGAAGACTTGAATGGATGGCGGCTCGTGCACGGGACACAAACCGAATCCACCGCAGCCTAGCACACGCAGACTGCGCCAAAAGAACAGCTGGGTATAAACCGGATATAGAGCATAACCGGGGCTCAATCGGGGTAGCGAATACCACAGCCACCGTGACCACAATAGCCACCCGGATTTTTCGCCAAATATTGCTGGTGATAATCCTCCGCGAAATAGAATGTCGGCGCAGCAATGACTTCTGTCGTGATGGCACCGCGCCCCGTCTGGCTTAAAGCCACTTGAAACGTCTGTTGCGAAGCTTCGGCGGCTGCTTGCTGCGAATCCGAATAGGTGTATATCCCGGAACGGTACTGGGTACCGACATCGTTGCCCTGACGCATGTCTTGCGTGGGGTCGTGCGCCTCCCAGAACGTCCGCAGCAATGTGTCATAGGCCACGGTGCGCGGATCGAACACCACCCGCACGACCTCATTGTGTCCCGTCAATCCGGAACAGACTTCCTTATAGCTGGGGTTCGGTGTATAGCCGGCGGCATAACCGACCGCTGTCGAGTAGACGCCGGGCATTTGCCAAAACAGCCGTTCCGCACCCCAGAAACAGCCCAGCCCGAACATCGCCAGCTCCAGACCCTCCGGAAAGGGACCTTCCAGCGGATTGCTGTTCACAGCATGGCGCGGCGGCACCGGCATCGGCGTATCGCGTCCCGGCAAGGCCTCTTCGGGTGTCGGCATGCACGGCGTATCAGTCCTGAACATCAGGGTATCTCCTTATCCTAGAACAGTGTTGTCGTGGCACCGCGGTCATAAATCAGTTCGGCGGACTCACGCCGCGCCTCCGGCCGGAGGTGATGCATATGCGCCGGTGCCGCATCAATGAGGTGCATGACGGTGACGCCTTGCAAGGTCAGGTAATCCGCGATCAACGAGCGGTGACACTTCAGGGGCTCGCGTTCGGCGCAGAGGATCGCTGTGGCGGAACGGCCGGCTAACTGAAGTAATTGCGCGGCGCCCTTCTTGAAGGATTCGCTGCCCATGTAGTCGGCATAACCCCGCATGCCTTCGTCCACCAGAGCCACATGCGGTGACGCAGGTAGTGCTGTTCGATGCCCACCCAATTGGCGGCCAGCCCAATGGTATTCGAATCCTGCCGAGGTCAGTGCTTCGCGCAAGGCATCCTGCCCAAAGTGCGGATAGCGCGATGAGTAGGGTTGCTGCCGAACATCCACGACGGTATGGATTTCGGCGGAGTTGAGTAAACCCAGCAACTCGTTCAGTGAGCGGTCACTGTGACCGAGGGTGTGCAAGCTCATCGATATAGGGGCCTTGTGTGGGGTGGGCGTCCTCGGGCTTATCCTTACTAGATTACTGGGTTAATAATCAAGTCGCCGATCCCATGGAAATTCGGTGTTCAGTCGAGTCGTTTGGCGCCCAGCTTAGTGAGCCTGCCGGCATGTTAAAAATATATCATCATGTTAAATATATGATTATACATTCCAAGCACCCGCCAGCCGGCCACGATATCTGTTGTGTCTGGACAACACCCGGGCCGGAAAAAAAATCCCCCACCCCCTCACAGTCGCGCCCAAACAAAGTTACACTATCACCTCGCCACGGATCCTTGATCCTGGCCCCGGTGCCCGCGTTTCCAGCACTGGCTACGCGCTTCGTGGCCTTGCGGGCATCCGGTGTAACTCGGTTCGCTATTCACTGCCATGTGGTTCGCGCAATGCCGATGGTGGTTAACAGGGGGCGATATCGAGATTGTACCCCGCCAGCAACGGCGGGGTTTTTTTTGTGCCGACCCCCGCCCTGTAGCGTCACCTATTCGAATTGGACCTCGACACCCCGTACAACGCAGCCAATGACCCACCTCTTCGCACGATTGCTTTCACTGTCGCTCGCGTTACTGACTTCCTGGGCAGCGCACGCTGCGGAACTGACACTGCCATTGCGATTGCCGATCACTGTGCTCCAGGAATCGTTGCGGGACTCGCTCGGTATCAAAGACCAGACAGCCGTGGAAATATTCCGCCAGGGCGATTGTCGGTTTATCCAAATCGAAGGTCTGAAACTGGAAACAGCGGGCGACCGCCTGCATCTCAAAACGCACACGACATTGAAGTTCGGCCCCAACTGGTTCGGTAGTTGCTATGGGGCCATCGACTGGCGCGGCAGCGCACAATTCGAGCTCGAGCCCTACATCACGCCGGAGCATCTGCTGCGTTACCGTCTGCGTGACACCCAGTTGATCGACGACCAGGGCAACAAGAGCCTCGCCGCCAGTCTGGTCTGGAAACTGGTCGCCCGCATCATGCAACCGCGTCTGGAGGCGTTTCAGATCGATCTACGCCCCCCACGCAACGAAGTCACCAACGTGCTGCACAACTTTGCCTCACCGTCCCAGGTCGAGGAACTCGATAGGATTCTGGCCTCGGCACGCACCACCACACTGACCGTCGCCAAGAATGAACTCAGCGTACCGTTGGTGTTGGACATACCGGATCACTATCTGGCCCCGACCAAGCCCACGGATACCGCGGCCGAAACGCCGCTGACAGCCGAGGAACTCGCCAGTTTCGAACGCACCAGTCAGGCCTGGGATGCATTCTTGGTGTACATCATCCGCAGCCTGGGGCTGGATATCGTGGATGACGAGATGCGCATTCGCTTGCTGGAAATCCTGCTCAACAGCCGTTACCAGATATCCGCCATCCTGTCCGGCGAGGCCGAGGAGACGAGCGACGATCCGACGCGCGCGCTGTTTGTGTCGACTTGGGACGACCTGCACACCCTCATCATGGATGCGGGCAACCGTGGCCAGCTGCAGGGGCGCCTGCTGGCGTACCTCTCCTTTCTGGCCGCGGGCGACGCACTGTTTCTCCTGGACACCACCGCGCCTGGCCTGGGCATGGAGATTTCCGAAAACGGCCTGCGCCGTCTGGCCCGGGCCATGCGCCCGCTGGACAAGGCCGATCCGCTGCACTATGACTGGAATCTGGACCCATTCCTTCAGGATCTGTTCGACCTGGACCAACCCCGCCCATCCGCCGTCCCCGGCCCGCAATCGCTCCGCTGGTTGGACCTGCTGATTCCCGTGGCGCAGGCGGAAACCACGCCCGATACCACGCAACAACTGTCCGACCGACTGCGCGAATGGATTCCCGAACCTAACGAACTGGACACTTACCGCGCCGTGGTCACGGCTCTGCTCGACGCTGTGCGCCAGCGCGAGACGCCCAACACGCGCATCTCGACGGCGGAAACCGAAATCTTCCGCCATCTGGTCCCGGCGACGGCCATGATTGAAAGCTGTTGGCGCCAATACACTCGGGAGAACGGTGCCGTGACCTATGTACGCTCGCCAACTGGCAGCATCGGCATGATGCAAATCAACCCGCGGGTGTGGCGCGGCATTTTCGATATTCAGCGGCTGAAGAACGATGCGGGCTACAACGTCTACGCCGGCACCCGCATTCTATTGCGCTACCTGCGTCTGCATGCCCGGCCCATCGCCGAACGAACCGGCGCGCCGGAAGACCTCGCCCGCGCCAGCTATGCGGCCTACAACGCCGGCCCGCGCGCCGCCGGACGTTTTCTGCGGTCACAGCGCAAAGCCCGGACACGGCAGATCGACGAGAAATTCTGGAATCTCTATCAGGCCATACGCGCGGGCGGCAGCGTCGATTTGCAGGCCTGTACCGTGGTTGCCGCGCCCTCGACCTGAAGCGTCATTGCAGCGCCGACTCGGTTTGCGGCGGCATCTGCAGATAGTAGCCCTGTTGCCGCAACATCTGGCGCACCTGCTGCGTATCCGCTTGGGCGAGCCGCCGTTCCTCGGTCAGCTCCAGCGCCATCACCCGATCCAAGCGGCCAAGCAAGCTCAGCAATGCCTCGGGGACGCGCGTGAAATCGTCTTCACGCTCGATGTAGAGATAGGCGTCTTGCTTACGCTCGCTTTTGTAGACGACGCATTTCATGCAGTGCTCCCAGCAGTTGGACTTAACTTCAGCACGCGCTCCGCATTCTGCGTCGTCGCGGCCGCGAGCATGAGCGGATCTTCATCGCGCGCGTCCGCGAGCGCCCGCAGACAGTCGGGCAGATATTCCGGACTGTTGCGCTCGCCGTGGTGCGCGGCCACGGTCATATCCGGCGCATCGGTTTCGAGCACCAGGGCATCCAGCGGCAACGACCGCGCCAGACTGCGCAACTTGGTGGAACGCTCGTAGGTCAACATGCCGCCAAAGCCGAGTTTGAAACCCAGATCGAGGTACTGCTGCGCTTGTTGCAGACTGCCGTTGAAGGCGTGGGCGATACCGCCGCCGACCGTTATCCGTTTCAGGATCATCAACACCTGATCGTGGGCCTTGCGCACATGCAGCAGCACCGGCAAGCCCGCATCGCGCGCGACTGTCAGTTGCGCCTCGAACAGGCGCTGCTGGCGCGCCCGATCCAGATCGCCGACGAAATAGTCCAGACCGATCTCGCCCACGGCCACCGGCCGCTCGCGTGCGACCCAAACCGCCAGCGCGTCGATATCCGCATCGGTATGTTCGTCGAGATACACCGGGTGCAGCCCCAGCGCCGGCAACAAACCCGGCTCGCGATGGCACAAGTCGAGCAAAGGTTGCCAGGTCCGCGCCAGCACCGCGGGCACGATCAGCCGCGTGACACCCATCTGGCGACAACGCGCCAGCACCTCCCCGCGATCCGCGGCGAAATCCTCGACGTCGATGTGACAATGGGTATCGATCAGGTTCATGCGTGTATTCTCCACGTATATTCTCCATCTATATTCTATAGGAGTCTGTCATGGTCGGGGCTATCCCCGAGGCCACCTAATCACCGCGTATACGACACGAGGTTGCGACGCATTTCATGAAACCTGCCCTACTCCTCGCCTTCTGCTTGGCGTTCTTCACCCTATCCACCCAGTCGGGAAGCGCAGCGCCCCTCAGCGCAGGAGCTGACGCACGCTTGACCGCCGCACTCACCACGCAGCGCTTCGTCGCCTATGTGCCACGCGGATTCTCCATGCTCAACGGTGTTCCACAACCCGCGACAGCCGCAGGCATCCGCGACGACCTGCAACGCCTGCGACCTTACTTTTCCGGCATCGTGACCTACGGCCTTGGCAGTGGCCAAGCGCTTATTCCTGAACTGGCCGTCAAAGCCGGCTATCACGCACTGATACTTGGCGTGTGGGACCCCAAAGATCGTGCCGAATTGGATCAGGCCATTGCTCTGGCACGCCGTTACCCGCAGCACGTCGTTGCGCTGATACTCGGCAACGAAGGGCTGTTCTGGAAACGCTATCAGGCACGCGATATCAAAGCGGCGGCCGACTACGTTCGCACGCAACTGCCGCAACTCCCCTTGGCCAGCAGCGAACCGTTCAGTGTCTATCTGGACTCACCGGATGCCCGCGTGTTGCTGGAACTGGATCTGCTGTTACCCAACGTGCATCCCCGCTTCGAGCCGTGGTTCAGGCCCGACAACCTGGAACAAGCCACCACCTTCGTCACCGAAGTGATGCAGCGCCTGCACACGGTCACCCGCAAACCGGTGCTCATCAAGGAAACCGGCGTGCCGAGCGGACCTGCGGAGCAAGGTTTCACGGAGCAACGCCAAGCCGATTTCTGGTCGCGCTTGCTGGCGCGCATCCCGCCCGGCCCGACCCAAAGCGTCGCCGGATTCGAGGCCTTCGATGCGCCCTGGAAACCGCGCGAGCTGCAAGACGAATTCGGTCATCTGGAGGCGAGTGAGGCGTATTGGGGATTGTTCCGCCGGGACGGCAGCGCCAAACCGGTACTGAAGACCTTCGGCCCTTGGACAGGACAAACGCTGCCGCCCGCTCCACCGCCGCCCCACCGCTACCCTGGCAGCCTGTTAAACTAGCCGCATTGTATCGATCCACTTGGAGTCACCGTGTCCGAATCCCGCAAACCGCCGCGCAAGCCCCACGCACCGCACGCCGCGAAACCGCAGTCCATATGGGACACACGCAACAAACCCCGATCGACCGCCGCGCCCGCGCAAAAACCCCGGCCCGCCATACCCCCCGTCAAACCACACACCGCGCCGCCGCAACAATCGGAACGCGCCACGGCGACGACGGACAGCACCCGCCGCGAGCTCAAATACTATGGGATCGCCGCCTGTCAGGCCTTGTGGGAACGTCGTCCGCACGACATCGTGCGCGTGTATCTGGAAGAGCCACTGATTCCGAAATTC
>JACRMO010000138.1 GCA_016214925.1 Gammaproteobacteria bacterium | reverse complement strand
TTGAGATTG
This sequence comes from Gammaproteobacteria bacterium, assembly GCA_016214925.1. Taxonomy (GTDB): domain Bacteria; phylum Pseudomonadota; class Gammaproteobacteria; order Thiohalobacterales; family Thiohalobacteraceae; genus JAHJQQ01. The sequence goes on along the minus strand of JACRMO010000138.1, from coordinate 20,722 downwards.
CATGTTGCAATGATCCTTTGCCGCGAAGCTGCGCGGAAACTCACCCTGAGATGTCACCCCGGCGAATGCCGGAGTCCAGTTGCGGTGTGAAACCTGGATGCCGGCCTACGCCGGCATGACGGCCGCGGTATTGCTGCGGCAGGTATCGAGTTAATACCGATAGTGATTCGGCTTGTACGGGCCTTCGATCGGTACGCCGATGTAGTCGGCCTGGACTTTTGACAACTGGGTCAGGTTGACGCCGATCTTCTTCAAGTGCAGTCGTGCGACTTTTTCGTCGAGGATCTTCGGCAACACGTAGACCTTCTTCTCGTAATTCTCGCCGCGGCTGAACAGCTCCATCTGCGCCATCACCTGATTGGTGAACGACGCCGACATTACGAAGCTCGGATGGCCGGTGGCGCAGCCGAGATTCACCAGGCGGCCCTTGGCGAGCACGATGATCTTCTTGCCGTCGGGGAAGATCACATGATCGACCTGCGGCTTGATCTCTTCCCACTGGTATTTCTCCAGCGAGGCGATGTCGATCTCGGAGTCGAAGTGACCGATGTTGCAGACAATGGCCTGGTCTTTCATCGCCGCCATGTGGTCGTGAACGATGACGTTCTCGTTGCCGGTGGTGGTGACGAAGATGTCGCCGAGCTTGCAGGCATCATCCATGGTCACAACGCGATAGCCTTCCATCGCCGCCTGTAGTGCGCAGATCGGATCGATCTCGGTGATCCACGTGGTGGCGCCCATGCCGCGGAACGCTTGCGCGCAACCCTTGCCGACGTCGCCGTAACCGAGCACCACGCAGATCTTGCCGGCGATCATCACGTCGGTCGCGCGCTTGATGCCGTCGAGCAGCGACTCGCGGCAGCCGTAGAGGTTGTCGAACTTCGACTTGGTCACCGAGTCGTTGACGTTCATCGCCGGCCACAGCAATTCGCCGCGCTCTTGCATCTGATACAAACGATGCACGCCGGTGGTGGTCTCTTCGGTCACGCCCTTGACGGCCTTGCCGATGTTGGTCCATTTTTTCGGATCGGTGGCCATGCTCTTCTTGACCAAAGCGAGGAACACCTTCCACTCTTCGTTCGCACCGGCATTGGCGTCCGGCACTTTGCCGGCAGCTTCGTATTCCGTGCCCTTGTGGATGAGCATGGTGGCGTCGCCGCCGTCATCCAGGATCATGTTCGGACCCTTGCCATCCGGCCAGGTCAACGCCTGCTCGGTGCACCACCAGTATTCCTCCAGCGTCTCGCCTTTCCAGGCGTAGACCGGAACGCCGGCGGCGGCGATCGCAGCAGCAGCGTGATCTTGGGTCGAGAAGATGTTGCACGAGGCCCAGCGCACTTGCGCGCCGAGTTTGACCAGCGTCTCGATGAGCACGGCCGTTTGAATGGTCATGTGCAACGAGCCGGTGATACGCGCGCCCTTGAGTGGTTGCTGTTTGCCGAACTCTTCGCACAGCGCCATGAGGCCGGGCATTTCGGTCTCGGCGATGGCGATTTCCTTGCGGCCCCAACCAGCCTGGTTGATGTCGGCGACTTTGTAGTCGGTGAACTGCGGATCGGTTACTGCGTTCATGTAAATGACTCCTTTACAGAACGAGCGCCGTTTGTGAATGGCCTCCGCTCCGAGCCTGGCAGGAGAAACTCCTGTTGCAACGCTCCTCGGAGAGAGGGGTGGAATATGGTTAACATCGCTCTTCGCAAGAGCGTTCCCTCTCCCTTAGGGAGAGGGACAGGGTGAGGGGAGTGGCAGCAGCGGCTGATTTTTCCCCCTCACCCTAACCCTCTCCCCCGATACGGGGAGAGGGGATAAACCAGCGGTTCCGTCAGTTAAAGCCCTGCGCCTTCGCGCAGGATCGCGGCCTTGTCGGTGCGCTCCCACGGCAGGTCGATGTCCTCGCGACCGAAGTGGCCGTAGCTCGCGGTCTGGCGATAGATCGGCCGCAGCAGGTCGAGCATGGTGATGATGCCCCACGGGCGCAGATCGAAATGCTCGCGCACCAGTTTCACGATCATATTCTGATCGACCTTGTTGGTGCCGAAGGTGTCGATGGTGATTGAGGTCGGTTCGGCGACACCGATTGCATACGACACCTGGATCTCGCAGCGCTCGGCGAGACCGGCGGCGACGATGTTCTTCGCCACATAACGGCCGGCATACGCGGCCGAACGGTCGACCTTGGACGGATCCTTGCCGGAGAATGCACCGCCGCCGTGACGGGCCATGCCGCCGTAGGTGTCGACGATGATCTTGCGCCCGGTCAGACCGCAGTCGCCCATCGGTCCGCCGATGACGAACTTGCCGGTCGGGTTGATGTGGATGCGGGTGTCCTTGTGCAGCCACTCGGCGGGCAGGATCGGCTTGATGATCATGTCCATCACCGCATCGTGCAGGTCCTTGTCGCTGATGTCCGGCGAATGCTGGGTGGACAACACGACGGCGTCGCAGGCCACCGGGCGGCCGTTCTCATAGCGGAAGGTCACCTGCGATTTCGCATCCGGGCGCAGCCACGGCAGTTCGCCGTTCTTGCGCACTTCGGCCTGACGCCGCACCAAGCGGTGTGCGTAGTTGATCGGTGCCGGCATCAGCACGTCGGTTTCGTTGGTCGCATAGCCGAACATCAGGCCCTGGTCGCCGGCGCCCTGGTTCTCGCGGTCGCCGCGGTCGACGCCCTGGTTGATGTCGGGCGACTGCTGGCCAAGCGCGTTCAGAACGGCGCAGGTGCTGCCGTCGAAGCCGATGTCGGAGCTGGTGTAGCCGATGTCGTTGACCACGTCGCGCACGATTTTTTCGTACTCGATACCCTTGGCCTGGGTGGTGATCTCGCCGGCCAGGATGACCATGCCGGTCTTGGTCAAGGTCTCGCAGGCCACGCGTGCATGCGGGTCCTGGTCGATGATGGCATCCAGAACGGCATCCGAAATCTGGTCGGCCATTTTGTCCGGGTGGCCTTCAGAGACCGATTCCGACGTGAACAAATAGTCTTGGCTCATGCGCGTGGGTTCCTGCAATACGGTGGTCGTTATTGGGCGGTGGTTCGTAAAGGCCGGTTAGTGTAAAGGCATCCGCCCGATTGCGCGAGTCCGTGTACTGTCCTGGGTTCCTGCCCGGGGTGCTTGCCGACGACCCTGCCCCGACGCGTTGTGGGGAGATGCGGGGCCGGGATCGATTTATACTCACGGCGGGTATAGCAGGCGGTCCCGCGCCGACCGCCACAGCGCCTTGTTAGGGTCCGATATGGGTCCAATGGGACTAAGGAGTGTGCGATGGTGCGTCTGGAAACCCCGGTCTGCGATTTTGGTCGCCCGGCCCCCGATTTCGCCCTGCCGGGCGTCGACGGCAAGGTCTGGACGCGGGAGGACTGTCGCGGCCCCAAAGGCTTGCTGGTCATGTTCATTTGTAATCACTGCCCGTATGTGAAGGCCGTGCTCGATCGCATCCTCCGCGATACCCGTGAGCTGCGCGCTCACGGCATCCACAGCGTGGCCATCATGTCCAACGATCCGACCGATTATCCAGAGGACTCGTTGGAAAATATGCGGAAAATCGCCCGCGACCTGGATTTCCCCTTCCCCTATCTGTATGACGAGACCCAGGCGGTCGCCCAGGCCTACGGTGCCGTGTGCACGCCGTATTTCTTCGGTTACAACGCCGACCTGCAACTGCAATACCGCGGGCGTCTGGATGCCAGCCGCAAAGAGGCGGCACCGGCCGACGTCCACCGCGATTTGTTCGAGGCGATGCGGGACGTGGCGCTGACCGGCGTGGGACCGGCCGAGCAGATCCCGAGCATGGGTTGCTCGATCAAGTGGAAAGCGGTGGTCTGAACGGAGGAGGCGCCGGCTAATGGCAGGTTACGAGAGTTTCTACCGCGAGGACCCGTTGGAGATCCGCCCGGCCCAGCTGCCCGCCGAGGTGTATAACCTGGCCCACCGACTGCTGGTCAGAAGCGGCGGCAGCTGCCTGTTCGTGCCTGTCCGTGGCATCCAATTCCTCGCGGTCATCGACGCCGAAGAGATCATCTTCGTCGATCGCGAGGCCAAGCATCTGGTGGAGCTGGCCTGGCGCCATTTCCGCCCCCAGGCCCGTGCCGGTTTGGGGGAGCCGGTGCCGTATGAGATCCATCTCTACCTCGCCAAGGCCCGCCTGACCTTGCCGCGTCTGCAAGGGGAATTCTTCAAGGCCCTGGCGCTGATCGAACAGCGCTTGGAGGACGGACGGGGCGACGGATCGCGCATCCTGCCGTTCCCTGAGCGTAATAAATAAAAGGTATGGCTGGATAAGAATCGCGCATAGCCTGGGCTGCATGCCTCGCATTGACGTATATCGGCTCTAGCACCCCTCCCCTTGGGGTGCGCTATTGCTCCCTGTCGGCATCTAAGGGAGAATACCGCGCTCCTTTCGACCCCCTGGCGCCCTCTGGGTCTGGTGGGTCGGTTGGGCGCATACCGCTCGCGAATGCAGTGCTTTTGATAGCGGGTTTGCACGACATCGGCCTCTGCGTATCAGCCAAGAGGCGGTGGACTTTCACTGATTTTGGCAGCCAGGACCTGGAGCCGTGACCAGGCGGTGTTTCCTTGCTGCAAGCGGCGTCATGTCGCCCCGGCGCGTGCGATTTCGGCACGCCCCGCCAAACGAATTCGAAGTGAATTTTAAACAGGAGAGACCAATGTCTTCGCGCAAAGAACTAGCCAATGCCATCCGTGCGCTCAGCATGGACGCCGTTCAAAAGGCCAAATCCGGCCACCCGGGCGCCCCCATGGGCATGGCGGATATCGCCGAAGTACTTTGGAACGACTTCCTCAAGCACAGCCCGCAGAATCCCAAATGGTTCGACCGTGACCGTTTCGTGCTCTCCAACGGCCACGGCTCGATGCTGATCTACTCGTTGCTGCATCTCACCGGCTACGCGTTGCCGATGGATGAACTGAAGAACTTCCGCCAACTGCACTCCAAGACCCCCGGCCATCCCGAATACGGTTATGCCCCCGGCGTCGAGACCACCACCGGTCCGCTGGGTCAGGGCATCACCAATGCCGTCGGCATGGCCATCGCCGAGAAGGTCATGGCCGGTCAGTTCAACCGCGACGGCCACCACATCGTCGACCATTACACCTACGTATTCCTGGGCGATGGCTGCTTGATGGAAGGCATCTCGCACGAGGCCTGCTCGCTGGCCGGCACGCTGGGCCTGGGCAAGCTGATCTGTTTCTACGACGACAACGGCATCTCCATCGACGGTCACGTCGAAGGCTGGTTCACCGACGATACGCCCAAGCGTTTCGAGGCCTACGGCTGGCATGTGGTGCGCGATGTCGACGGCCACAACGCCGACGCGATCAAGAAGGCCATCCAAGAGGCCAAGAGCATCAACGACAAGCCGACCATGATCTGCTGCAAGACCGTCATCGGTTATGGCGCGCCGAATCTGTGCGGCAGCCATGATTGCCACGGCGCCCCGCTGGGCGACGATGAAATCAAGGCTACCCGCGAAAACCTCGGCTGGAACCACGAGCCGTTCGTCATTCCTGCTGACATCTACGCCGGTTGGGACGCCAAGAAGAAAGGCGCCGATGCCGAGAAGCACTGGAACGACAAGTTCGCCGCGTACAAGAAGGCCCATCCCGAACTCGCCGCTGAATTCGAACGCCGCATGAAGGGCGAGCTGCCCGCCAACTGGGCCGCGAAGTCCATGGAGTTCGTCAAGGCCGTCGATGCCAAAGGCGAGACCATCGCCACCCGCAAGGCCTCGCAGAATGCGCTCGGCGGTTTCGGTCCGCTGTTGCCGGAATTCCTCGGCGGTTCCGCCGATCTGGCCGGTTCCAACCTGACCCTGTGGTCGGGCTGCAAGGGCGTGAGCAACACCGTGTCCGACGGCAACTACATGTACTACGGCGTGCGCGAGTTCGGCATGTCCGCCATCATGAACGGTATCACCCTGCACGGCGGTTTCGTGCCTTACGGCGCGACCTTCCTGATGTTCTCCGAATATGCGCGTAATGCCCTGCGCATGGCCGCGTTGATGAAGATCCCGAGCATCTTCGTCTATACCCACGACTCCATCGGTCTGGGCGAAGACGGCCCGACCCATCAGCCCATCGAACAGACCGCGACGCTGCGCATGATTCCGAACATGTCGGTGTGGCGTCCCTGCGATGCGGTGGAATCCGCCGTGTGCTGGAAGTTTGCCATCGAGCACAAGACCGGTCCGAGCAGCCTGATTTTCTCGCGGCAGAATCTCAAGCACATGAGCCGTACACCGGAACAGATCGCCGCCATCGCGCGCGGCGGTTATGTCCTGAGCGACTGCGCCGGTACGCCGGACGCGATCCTCATCGCCACCGGTTCCGAAGTGGAACTCGCCATGGGCGCCGCCGAACAGCTTGCCGCCAAGGGCAAGAAGATCCGCGTCGTGTCCATGCCGTCGACCAACGAGTTCGATGCGCAGGATGCTGCGTATCGCGAGTCCGTGCTGCCGGCAGCCGTGACGCGTCGCGTCGCCGTCGAGGCCGGTGTGACCGATGGCTGGTACAAGTATGTCGGTACCCACGGCAAGATCGTCGGCCTCAACCGCTTCGGCGAATCCGCGCCGGCCGGCCAGCTGTTCAAGGAATTCGGTTTCACCGTGGACAACGTGGTCAAGGCCGTGGAATCGGTGCTGTAAGCGGCCGCCCACCAGCGATCCAATTACCGGATTGATTTCTTAAAATCATATTCATAGAAAATACGGAGAGAGAAACATGGCAATTAAAGTCGGTATCAATGGCTTCGGCCGCATCGGTCGCATGGCCTTCCGCGCAATCGCGAAAGATTTCCCGGACATCGAAGTGGTCGGTATCAACGACCTGCTCGACCCCGAGTACCTGGCGTACATGCTCAAGTACGACTCCGTCCACGGTAATTTCAAGGGCGACATCAAGGTCGAAGGCAGCAACTTGATCGTCAACGGCAAGAAGATCCGCCTAACCGCCGAGCGCGAGCCGGCCAACCTGAAGTGGAACGAAATCGGCGCCGAGCTCGTCATCGAGTGCACCGGCTTCTTCCTGACCAAGGACACCTGCCAGAAGCACATCGACGCCGGTGCCAAGAAAGTCGTGCAGTCCGCGCCGTCGAAAGACGACACGCCGATGTTCGTGTACGGCGTGAACCACGAGAAGTACAAGGGCGAAGCCATCGTCTCGGCCGCATCCTGCACCACCAACTGCCTGGCGCCGATCGCCAAGGTGTTGAACGACAACTGGGGCATCAAGCGTGGTCTGATGAGCACCGTGCACGCCGCCACTGCGACGCAGAAAACCGTCGATGGTCCGTCTTCCAAAGACTGGCGCGGCGGCCGCGGTATTCTGGAAAACATCATTCCGTCCTCGACCGGCGCCGCCAAGGCCGTCGGCGTGGTCCTGCCGGAACTGAAGGGCAAGCTGACCGGCATGGCCTTCCGCGTACCGACCTCCGACGTGTCCGTGGTCGACCTGACCGTCGAACTCGAGAAGCCGGCCAAGTACGCCGACATCTGCGCCGCCATGAAGAAGGCCTCGCAGTCGGGCGACATCAGCAAGACCCTCAGCTACACCGATGAGAAAGTTGTCTCCACCGACTTCCGTGGTTGCGGCTTCTCCTCGATCTTCGACGCCGAGGCCGGCATCGCGCTGGACGACACCTTCGTCAAGGTCGTGTCCTGGTACGACAACGAGTACGGCTACACCTGCAACATGCTGCGTTTCGTGCAGCACGTCGCGAAGTAAGATGAAGCACACCGCCCGGCCAATGCCGGGCGGTGTTTTTCCACAACGAGACTTTCAACGCAAAGGCGCTGCACAGAGTAATCAGCGACGATCCGGCGTAGATCATTCCCTCTCCCCCGGGAGAGGGGGCGCAACTCTGATGTTTGCTGGCGACGCCTTTGCGTTGAAGGTTTTCAAAATACATTTCTTAGGAGTCTCGCATGTCCGTCATCAAGCTGGCCGATCTCGATCTCAAGGGTAAGCGCGTTCTGATCCGTGCCGACCTCAACGTGCCGGTCAAAGACGGCAAGGTTACCTCCGACGCGCGCATCACGGCCTCCATGGCGACGATCAATCACTGCCTGAAGCAGGGCGCCAAGGTGATGGTGACATCGCATCTGGGTCGTCCGACCGAAGGCGAGTGGTCCGAAGAGATTTCGCTGAAGCCGGTCGCCGACAACATCGCCGGCCGCCTCGGCAAGCCGGTGCGCCTGATCAAGGACTGGGTCGATGGCGGTTTCGAAGTCGCCACCGGTGAACTGGTGGTGCTGGAGAACTGCCGCGTCAACAAGGGTGAGAAGAAAAACGTCGACGACACCGCGAAGAAGTATGCCGCGCTGTGCGACGTGTTCGTGATGGACGCCTTCGGCACCGCCCGCGCATCGCGCCGAGGCCTCCACACACGGTGTCGCCAAGTATGCCCCGGTCGCCTGCGCCGGCATCCTGCTGACGGAAGAACTCGATGCATTGACCAAGGCGCTGCTGAGTCCGAAGCGTCCGATGGTCGCCATCGTCGGTGGTTCGAAAGTGTCCACCAAACTCACCGTGCTGGAATCCCTGTCCGAGAAGGTCGATCAGATGGTGGTCGGCGGCGGTATCGCCAACACCTTCCTGAAGGCCACCGGCAAGAACGTCGGCAAGTCGCTGTGCGAGGATGATCTGGTTCCGACCGCACAGGCGCTGATCGAGAAGATGAAGAAGCGCAATGCGAATATCCCGATTGCTGTCGACGTCGTTTGCGGCAAGAAATTCGATGCCGCCGAACCCGCCGTGCTGAAAGATGCGGGCGCAGTGGCCGACGACGATATGATCTTCGACATCGGTCCGAAGAGCGCGCAGGAACTCGTCGACATTATTATGAAGGCCGGCACCGTGGTGTGGAACGGCCCGGTCGGCGTGTTCGAATTCGATCAGTTCGGCGCGGGCACTAAGGCCATCGCCGACGCCATCGCCAAGACCAGCGCGTTCACGTTGGCCGGCGGCGGCGACACCATCGCCGCGATCCAGAAGTACGACATCTATGACAAGGTGTCGTATATCTCCACCGCGGGTGGTGCGTTCCTGGAATTCCTGGAAGGCAAGGTCCTGCCGGCCGTGGCGATCCTGGAAGAACGCGCGAAGGGTTGAGCTAGCAAAGACAATGTCACACCAAAGTACGCAAAGAGCGCAAAGCAATAATTAATCATTTTTTTGGCGGTCTTTGCGTGCTTTGGTGTAAATAACTTTCTGGGTGTAGGCACTACACTCGACAATAGGAACGGTCAGCATCCATGATGCGTAGAACCAAGATCATCGCGACACTCGGCCCGGCGACGGACGATCCCAAGGCGCTCGACGAGTTGATCCAGGCCGGTGTCGATGTGGTACGCCTGAACTTCTCGCACGGCAGTCATCAGGAACACATCGAACGTGCGCAGACGGTGCGCAACCGCGCCCGCGCGCATGGCCGCCAGGTCGGTGTGCTGGTCGATCTGCAAGGGCCGAAGATCCGCATCGACCGGTTCAAGGACGGCAAGGTGCAGTTGGAGGATGGTTCGCGGTTTGTGCTGGATGCCGCGCTGGCCTCGGATGAAGGCACCAGCGAACGCGTCGGCATTGCCTATAAGCAACTGCCGGAAGACGTCAATCGTGGCGATACCCTGTTGCTGGACGATGGCGCCATCGTGTTGTGGGTCGAGGACGTCAACATTCCGGAAATCATCTGTCGTGTGGTCGTCGGCGGTGTGCTGTCCAACAATAAAGGCATCAACCGGCAGGGCGGTGGTTTGTCCGCGAAGGCACTGACCGACAAAGATCGCACCGACATCAAGATTGCCGCCGAGATGCGCGCCGATTACATTGCCATCTCCTTCCCGCGTTGCGCCTCCGACATCAACGAGGCGCGCGAGCTACTGCGTGCAGCCGGCGGTCATGGCGGCGTGGTCGCCAAGATCGAACGCGCCGAAGCGATCACCAATCTCGAAGAAATCATCCAGGCCTCCGACGTGGTTATGATCGCGCGCGGCGACCTGGGCGTGGAGATCGGCGACGCCGAACTGCCCGCCGTGCAGAAGCGCATTGTCCAGGTCGCGCGCGCGCTGGATCGCGTGGTCATCACCGCGACGCAGATGATGCAGTCGATGGTGGATAGCCCGATCCCGACCCGCGCCGAAGTCTTCGACGTCGCCAACGCGGTGATCGACGGCACCGATGCGGTGATGCTGTCGGCCGAAACTGCTTCTGGTAAGTATCCGGCCAAGGCCGTCGCCGCCATGGATCGCATCTGCAAGGGTGCCGAACGCCAGCGCAGCACCATCAACCTCGAACGCCGCGCCCTGATGCGTTTCAACCGCGCCGACGAGGCCATCGCCAAGGCCGCGATCTACACCGCCAATCATCTGGGCGTGAAGGCGATCGCCGCGTTGACCGAATCCGGCGCCACGCCGTTGTGGATGTCGCGCATCAGTTCCGGCATCCCGATCTACGCATTGACGCGGCATGTCGAGACCCGTAGAAAGGTCACGATCTACCGCGGCGTATACCCGGTCAGTTTCGATGTGACCACGACCGATCACGCCGAAGTTAACCGCGAGGCCATCGACGAGTTGATGCGGCGCGGCGCGGTGCGCGACGGGGATCTGGTGATCATCACCAAGGGCGATCTGGCCGGCGTGCTCGGCGGTACCAACGCGATGAAAATCATACGGGTCGGCGAGCACGACCGCTTCGCCCCTGATAGTTGACGGAAAATTCGTCATTCCGGCGCATGCCGGACAAAAGCGCTTGCGCGTTGAACGCCCGAAAGGGCGGCCCGAAGGGCGAGCGAAGCGAGTAATCCAGGGGTTTGGCTTTATGGATTCCCGCTTTCGCGGGAATGACGAGGATGATTACTCAGAGGTTATTTAAACCTGAGAATTTGTAACGCTGAATCCGAGGCGGCAATGGACCTAGAATAGGCCCCCACCGCGACCGGACCCGAATCCACCCAGAATCCACATAGACAGAAAATTTATCTCCGAGGAGAGCACCATGGCCCTGATATCCCTGCGTCAACTTCTGGATCACGCTGCCGAGAATGGCTACGGCCTGCCGGCGTTCAACGTCAACAACATGGAACAGGTGAAGGCGATTATGGAAGCCGCCGCCGCCGTGGACAGCCCGGTGATCCTGCAAGGTTCCGCCGGTGCGCGTTCCTACGCGGGCGAGCCGTTCCTGCGCCACCTGATTCTGGGCGCTATCGAAATGTATCCGCAGATCCCGATCTGCATGCATCAGGATCACGGCGCCTCGCCGAGCATCTGTTTCCGCTCCATCCAGTCCGGCTTCAGCTCGGTGATGATGGACGGTTCGCTGAAGGAAGATGCCAAGACCCCCGCCAGCTACGAATATAACGTTGAAGTCACCGCCCGAGTCACCTCGCTGGCGCATGCCTGCGGCGTGTCCGTGGAAGGTGAGCTGGGCTGCCTGGGTTCGCTGGAAACCGGCATGGCCGGTGAAGAAGACGGTCATGGTGCCGAAGGTAAGCTGGATCACAGTCAGTTGCTGACCGATCCCGATGAAGCCGCTGACTTCGTTGCCAAGACCAAGGTCGACGCGCTGGCCATCGCCATCGGTACCTCGCACGGTGCCTACAAGTTCACCCAGAAGCCCACCGGCAAGGTGCTGCGCATCGACCGCGTGAAGGAAATTCACGCGCGCATCCCCAATGTGCATTTGGTCATGCACGGTTCCTCCTCGGTGCCGGAAGACTGGTTAGCCATCATCAACAGCTTCGGCGGCGACATGGGCCAGACCTACGGCGTGCCGGTTTCTGAAATCGCCGAAGGTATTAAGAGCGGTGTGCGTAAGGTCAACATCGACACCGATCTGCGCATGGCCTCCACCGGCGCCATCCGCAAGTTCCTGGCCGAAGATCGCAAGAACTTCGATCCGCGCAAATTCCTGAAGGAAGCCACCAAGGCGATGACCGGCATCTGCAAAGATCGCTATCAGTCCTTCGGCGCCGCCGGCATGGCCAGCAAGATCGGCAAGGTCTACAGCCTGGAAGACATGCAGAAGCGCTACGACAAGGGTGAGCTGGACCCGAAGATCAAGTAAGCGCGCGAGCGATACGCGAGTAAGAAAGGGCGGCCCTGTGCCGCCCTTTTTGTTTAATGATTTTACGTAGTGTGCGTTAGCGGCGACGCCGCGTAACCCATTCATCCGCGCGCAATGCGCGCACATTGTGTTAAATGTAACTGATGAACCATCATACGCCCAGCATCATTGACCTTCCCGACTGGGCTGAGTGGATTGCGCAGGACGCCGACGGTACGTGGTGGGCCTATGAGGCCGAACCCAACCGGCACGACATCGGTTGGTATGAGAACGAGATCGGCCGAATTCAGCGTTTGCGGCGGGATGCGCCGAATCCGGCCTGGCAAGACAGTCCGCGGCGCGTGTGCGCGTCGGACCGGTCTGACATGGTTATGGATGACAAGGAGAGGACAGTATGAATCGGAACTATCTTCGCGTGGGTGTGTTGGGGTGTGCCACTGCATTCGCCCACCTGTCGCCAGCATTTGGCACCGGCTTGCTCGAGGCCATCGGCCAGGGTGCGGATGCTCCCGCTCCGAGCGTGCAATGGCCGGTGCTGCGCAACGCCGCGCAGGAACCCGTCGGTCTGTATGGGGGCCTCGTCTCGGCCTATGCGCATAACGGCGAGATACAGAGTGCGACCCTGTTGATCCTGCCGACCGGCTATGTGATGCCGGTGCTGCACGCCGGCGAGACGGCCACCTTCTCTGTGGCCTATTACGATCAGGCGGGCTGCAAGGGGCGCGAATACCTGGCGACAAGTGGCACGGCCGGCAGCCTGTTGCCCGCTCGCGGCATGGTCTACCGCTCCCCGGTAATGGACGCGCTGGCCTATGTTCCCAAGGATGCAAAGCCACAGTCGGTCGCGGTCCAATCTCGCTGGGTGTTGGGCGACGGCGCGGGGCGGTGCGAGATGGCTGTTCAGACCCAAAGTCTGTTTCTCGCGCGCCCGAACAAGACCGCCGTGACCGGCGTCGATGCGGTGGTGGGCACTGGCCCGCTCGCCCTGACGGTGGAATCGGCACCCATGGGTCGGGACGGCCGCGCCCGCCCGGAGAAAGACGCGGAACAATCGCGAAATGTGCGCGGTGTCACGGAGGGTTTACCGGACGATGCCGCTATGATTGAGACCCCGCCGGAATGTTCGCCGGGGTGCCTTATGGAAGCGGTGGGGAACGGCGTCTGCGACATTGCCTGTTATTACCCGGCCTGCTCCCATGATGGCGGCGATTGCGCTGCCATGAAACCCGAGGAATTGGCGCAGGAGTTGGCGCAGATGTGCGCGCCGGGCTGCAAACGCGCGGATATCGGCGATGGCTTTTGCGATACGGCGTGCCAGACCGATGCCTGCGATCAGGACGGCGATGATTGTGCGCAGCAGGTTCCGGAAAATCCGGAGTGAGTGTGTTCTGATGGGTGTTGATTGTGCAAGAGAACCGTTCATGAATAGCCGAAATTACCGCAAATCGCTTCTTCTGGGCTGCCTGCTGGCGGTATCCGGCACAGTGTTGCCCGGTGCCGCGGACGCGGCCTGCACGCAAGCCAATGCGGTCGGCACCTGGTATGCGATGGGTGTGTCCGGCGATTCCTATTTCGGCGAGTTGGGTGAGATCGATCGCTGCAAACTGGTGGTTAACTCCAACAATAGGATTGTCGCCAGCAGCTCCAGTTGCGTGTACCGCGACGCGCGCGGGCAGTTCAATTTCCAAGTCACCGGCGGCGCGATCAATGTGTCGTCGACCTGCACCGTGACCGGCAATATCAACGTCTGCGACTCCGGATTCTGCAACACGATCAGAATCCAATATGCGCAGATGGCGCGGGACAAGAACACCTTCTCCATGGTCGGCTATCTGAATATCGATACGGACGTGGTGTTTTTCTACAAAGTTGTGAAGCAGTAATGGATGCCGAGGGCGCAGATATGATGACCAGAAATAGCGACAGACGTTGGGTGCTGGCATGTCTGGGGGCACTGTTCATCGCATTGCCGGGATTCGTAAGCGCGGCATGCAGCATGACAAATCTGCGTGGTACCTGGTATGCCGTGGGTGTGTCCGGCGACACCCAGGCCGGCCAGATGGACGAGACTGTACGTTGCAAAATCGTGGTCAGTTCCACCGGCGCGATTCCCGCAACCGGTTCGAGTTGCTATGTGCGCGACTACACGGGTCTCAGCACCAAGAGTATTCCCAGCGGCTCGCTGAGCGTGTCATCGGCCTGCGCCGTCACGGGTTCGCTGCGCATGTGCCAGTCTGGGACTTGCGACACTTTCCGCGTGCAACACGCGCAGATGGCCAAGGACTATTTCACGTTCACCCTGGTGGGCTATTACCTTAGCGATCCGGATGTCGTGGCATTTCTCGATGTCGTGAAGCAATAAACGGTGCATGCCTTCTTGTAGCGCCCAGGCGTTACTTTCTAAACCCGCACCCTAAACCACCCCGTCACGCTCAATCGTTCGCGCGTGGCGGAGAGCACTTCGTGATAGAAACGATCGCTGAGAAAACAGGCGAGCGTACCGCCGCACGGCAACACATCGATGTATTTCTCCGCGTTGTTCTCTTGCAGATAGAGCCGCAGTTGCCCGCCATCATCGGCTTGCCAGTCGTTATTCAAATACAGAACCACTGACACCTTGCGGTGTGCTACGCCCTGGAATTGATCGAGATGCCTGGCGTAGAAACTGCCGGGCGGATACGCAGCCATGTGGCCTTCAAAGCTGAACAGGCCGAGGAACAACTGGCGGTTGAGGGCCAGTCGCAGGGATTCCAGCGCGATGAAGTAGGGCGACTGGGCCGCCGTCTGGGCCGCGTCGTCCAGCCAATACACACGATCATTGCGGATATCCTGGCGCAAATGCGGATTCGCGCCGCTGCCGACGCCGGCCTGATGGAACTCGCCCTGTACCCAGCGTGCGCGCAGTTCACCCGCGAGCGCGGCGATCTGTTCGGGCGGGAGAAAGTCCGCGCACACCGACCAGCCGACGGTGGCGAGCTCGCCGGCAATCCGTGTGCAGATGTATTCGGGCGTTGCAGCGGCTACGTTCAAGTGTCCGCAGCCGGGAAACTATTGCGAATACGGCATGGTCATCGCGCCGCCTTCTTCCACGCGGCAGTCATAGACCTCGAACTGCTGCTGGCCGTTGATGATATCGCCGACCGGTACGACGGTGTCGCCTTGCAGATTCGGCGCCTCGTTGCGCGCCAGATTCGCGAGTTCTTCCGACATCGTGCGGTAGCTGCGCGGAACGCCGACCACCTTGTCCATGACCGAGACCGTGGTCGTGCCGACCTTGCGGCAATGTCCAACCTCGCTGGGCTCGGCGACTTTGACCTGGGCGCCTTGTGTGGAGGGTTTGACCCAGGCGCAGGCGGACAGGCCGAGCGCCAAGGCGATGCTGATGCTGATGCTGATGATACGAAGGCTGTGCATGATCGTGGATTCCTGAATAAGAATGCTGGGGTAAAACCAGCAGGGTAAACGGGCTGTGCAAATGCTAGTGGGGTGGTGACGTCGACGCAAGGGGTGGGCTGCTCAGATCGCCAGCACCGGCTCCTGCAAGGCCGCGGCCTGCTCGCGCAATTGCAGTATATGCTCCTCCCAATAGCGTGAGGTGTTGAACCAGGGAAACGCCTGGGGAAATGCCGGATCGTCCCAGCGCCGCGCCAACCAGGCGGCGTAATGCAGCATGCGCAGCGTGCGCAGGGCCTCGATCAACAACAGTTCGCGGCGGTCGAAATCGCGGAACAATTCATAGCCGGCGACGATCTCCGACAACTGCAAGCCCATCTCCTGACGATCGCCGGAGAGCAGCATCCACACATCCTGAATCGCCGGACCCATGCGGCAGTCGTCCAGGTCGACGAAATGCGGCCCCTCGTCGGTCCACAGGATATTGCCCGGATGACAGTCGCCGTGCAGACGGATGTACGCGACATCCCCGGCGCGCTGATACGCGGCGTTGACCGCAGTGAGCAGATCTTCGGCCAGCGTGCGGTAGGCGAGTTCGATATGCGCGGGAATGAAACCGCCTTCGAGCAGATAGCGATAGGACTGCGTGCCGAGACTGTCGATGTCCAGCGTGGGGCGATGCACGAACGGCTTGATGCCGCCAATCGCGTGAATGCGGCCGAGAAAGCGACCCAGCCATTCGAGATTGTCCGGATTATCCAAATCCGGCCAGCGTCCGCCGCGACGCGGATAGAGCGCGAAACGAAACCCGGTATGTGTGAACAGCGTGTCGCCATCCACGTCCGCGAGCGGCGCTACCACCGGAATCTCCGCCTCCATCAGTTCGTGGGCGAAGGCGTGTTCTTCCAGGATCGCCGCATCCTCCCAGCGTCCCGGCCGGTAGAACTTCGCCACCAGATAGTGTCGATCCTCCAGCCCGATCTGATAGACGCGATTCTCGTAACTGTTGAGCGCCAACAGATGGCCATTGGTCACATAGCCTTTGGCTTCGACCGCATCGAGGATCAGATCGGGACCGAGATCAGCGTAGACGGGCGCGGCGGCATTCATGCCGCCACTATACCGTATATCCAATATCAGGATGTCCGGGGCGTAGCCCGAGAACGCCGACGTCCCCTTATCTACTGCTTGACGGCCTCATAGATAAACACGACATCCGGGTCCGCGCTCTTGTAGCCAAGCAACGGGAAGGATTCTTTGTCCCGGGTCATCTGCCCATATTGAATTGTAAAAATGGCAGAGACGGTACACGCGCTGTTCCCGCATAGCCGCAGACTCCCTGAAACCGCGCAGGCCGTCGTGACATGCATTGTCCCGGACGCGATTCTCAGGGTGTACAAGCCACGTTGATCTCTGATATTGCAGCTGGAGCCGGAGGTAACGGCACCTGTTGAGCTTATGACGACTTTGCAGCGGTCTGTTTCCGTCATCTCGTCCCAATAGGTGTCGCCTGAGACACCCATCGCATACCACGTCCCCGTGAGGTTCGCCTGGGTGCAGGTGGCCGACGCTGTTCCGAACAGGAAGCTACCCAATGATATGACGAGAAAAACAAAAGCGGATTTTAGGAATGTAATAGATGCAGTTTTCATGGCCATGACTCCTGCGTGATTGCCCAACGATCAGAAACGACTCAAGGCAAGGCTTATGCTGTCAGCGGAGAGGGGGCCATGCGGAACATCCATTGCCCCGCGCAACTAAGCCGAGACTTGTACTGAAAGTATAGGTCCGCGCCGGATGCCCAGGCTTGATAAAAGTCATTGGCGCGCAGGTGCGGATTCGACTTTGAGAGGTTATGGATGCGCGCGGCGATAACGCGGATACAACTCCAGCGTGGGCTAGGCGCCAAGCTGGAGTTGTATCCGCACCATCACGAACTCGGCGGGTTTGAGCGGCGCGAAACCGACCAGCAGATTCAGCCGGCCATGGTCGATGTCATCCTGAGTCATCGTCGTGCGGTCGGCGCGCACGAAATAGGCTTGGTCCGGCAGGGTTCCGGCCAGCGCGCCTTGGCGGAACAGTTGTGCCAGAAAATTCTCGACCACACGGCGTACCTTCTGCCAGAGCTGTTCGCCGTTGAGTTCAAAGACGGCCCAGACCAGGTCGTGCTCAAGGCAGGTCTCGATGTGCAAGGCGAGGCGCCGCACGGGGATGTACTTCCATTCCGGGTCAGTGTTCGTCAGCGTGCGCGCGCCCCAACACACCGGCATGCCGGATTCCAAATTCCGCAGTACGTTCACGCCGGCGGCTTGGAACGTGTCGATATCGGTTTCTTTCAGCGCGCACGCGAGACCGTAGATGCCGCGCAGATCGGCTTCCTTACCGGCCGGCGCCTTCCACACGCCGCGTGTCGCATCGATGCGGGCATACAGACCGGCGATAACGCCCGAGGCGGCCACCGTCGGCATCCGTTTGTTCAGCCGTCGCGGCTGTAGGGTCAGGCGTGGAAAATACACCGCCGCGTTACGTTGGCGCAGCGTGGCATGTTGCGCCAACCAATCGAGCATCGCCGTCGGCGTGGCAACCGTCGCGGGAATGTCGATAATCAGAAATGCGCGCCGTGCCGTGCAGGAATCCAGCGCCGCGGTGTAGAGCGCCTGCATGTCCGCATCCGGCAACTCCACCGCGCAGGGCAGACACAGAATATTGAACAGGTCCACACCGTCGAGTGCATGCAATCCGCTACGCGCGTCGGCGCTACCGATAACTTCGACGGCGCTGGCGATACTGCCTGGAATCCGTACCACCCACGCCGTTCGGCCGCCGTTGGCGAAGAAGTAACGGATACCCTGACTGGACGGGCTGGCCGGACTGTTATTGAGCGTCGTACCGAACGTGGTCTCGAATTCCGCATGACTGTTGATGCGCACCGGTTGCTGCAACGGCCCTTGCGCAAAGACATCCACAAACGCCGCGATGGCCGTGGCAACACCCGTGATCGGTGGCGGCCCCTCAGTGATTTCGTTTATATAAACGCCGGGAGTGCGGTAGGTCGGCATGGGGCGCTTCTCCGTGCGCAGTGTAGAGGCCTATCAAGGTATCCTATAAAGCGGTGGTCTGCGCGATTGAATGCAACGCCACGACGACCGCAGTGTCGCCTTCCACTCGCCAGCGCAGATCGAAGTCCAACAAGCGCATACCATACACGCGTTCGACCGGTTCGTCCTCGCGATAGGCCGGGCGTGGATCGACGGCGAGGATTTGCGTGATCAATGCGCGCAATTGCGGATGCACTGCTTCACGCGCGGCGAGCGGTACCTCCGCCTCGATCGTGAACCGCACCGCGAGCCGTTTCTCCGGTGCGCTGTCGGCGAACCCACCGCGCGCATCCGGAAGGCTGTCGGCGTAAGGCACATACGGTTTTATATCCAACACCGGCGTGCCGTCGATGAGATCGGCGCCGCGCAGATGCAGCACCAGCTTGCCGTCCTCACGGCCGAAGCCCGCGAGTTCCACCACCGACAAACCGATGGGATTCGGCCGGAACGTTGAACGGCTCGCGAACACCCCGACGCGCGCATTGCCGCCCAGCCGTGGCGGCCGCACCGTCGGATGCCAACCCTGGTCCGCCGTCGCATGGAACACGAACACAAGCCACACATGCGAAAACCCGGCGAGCCCTTCCAACGCCTCGTCGCGATCATATGGCGGCAGCAACTCCAGCGTCGCCCGCGCCGCCGGTGCGATGCCCGGCTGCCGTGGCACACCGAACTTCTCCTTGAACGGGGAGTGGATGATGCCGATGGGGGGGAAGGTGTAGTTCATGGCGTGAGTATGCTACGAGGGGAAACCGGTGCCTATTATTTCAATTCGCCGGACAGGTTAGAATCCCTGATATGGCCCTCGACCCCACAGCCGATATCTCCCAACTCATCCAACTGGTGGTGGCGCCGGTGTTCCTGCTGGCCGGCATCGGCGCGTTCATCAACGCCTTCGCCGGGCGCATCGGCCGGATCTTCGACCGCAGCCGCGCGCTGGAGACTGCCTTCGCCACAACCAGCGACTCGGCCCGGCAATCGGCGATGCGCACCGAACTGGAAACCCTCGGCCGCCGCGCCCGGCTCGCCTATCTCGGTATCGCGCTGGACATCCTCGCGGCGCTGCTGGTGTGTCTGTTGATCGCCATTACGTTCGCCGCACACTTGTTCGGCTTCGACATCCAAGGTGTCATCGGCGGTCTGTTCATCGCCGCCATGCTGGCATTGATCGGTGGGCTGATCGCGTTTCTGCGCGAGGTGTTTATTGCGGTGCGGAGTTTGCCGATTCGGTTTCCGCGGTAGGTGATGTGCTGGCAGGATTGGTCAAAATTTATTTCCTCCATCCCCTTTTATCTTGGACGCCTGCATTCGCCAGTGTGACGGGTGCCTCAGGTACCCCTTTTTCTAGAAGGGGATGTCATCATCGAATGGGCCTGGCTGACTCTTAAGTGAGTACGTGCTGATCCAAGCCTCATCCCACTCCTCGGGAGTGATTATTTTTAATCTTCCATCTTTATCAAAAATATTCGACCTTACCCGAATTCCGTACCCTGCTTTCTTGTTATCCCAGTCATGGTATTCTCCAGACCGACCAAACGGGTCTTCATCGAGACTAAATGTGCGGGCAGTCAGTAGTTCGTTCAATTCGTCTAAGGAATGAAAAACAACTCTGTACGGTATTTTTGCGGCAGATTTTATTGCTGCGAAGGCGGGATGCGAAGACAGCAATATTTCTTTGATTGCCTCATCGCCTTTTGTCTTTTCTTCTGTCAAGAAAGTTACCAAGTGATTGAGCGTTGATGCGGTAGTCCGCAGGTTTTCAATTATGTTGACTTCTTTCTGGCGGGACGATTCTTGAAGCAACCGCTGAAACAACCCTGCCCACTGTTCCCGCAAATACTTTGTGATGTCATCGGATATCTCAAAAGGCTCAATAGGATTTCCAGACGGCAGAGCGTAAATTTCTTCCAGAAACTGATAAACCCTTGTGTCATTAACAGTGGCTGGTTTGAACCCCTGAGTTTCCTTGTTGTTCAGATACGTTTTGTATTCCGAATGAACGGACTTCTCAACGAAAATGTAAATTTGTCTTCCCAACTCAATAGCAGTCTTTAGCTCTTTCTGTGTTATAGAATTTTTTTCGTCTTTGGATTGAGAGCCATATTTTCCTCCAATAATTGCAACCAAAATATCGCAGGTAGATATCTCTCGATAACA
>JACRMO010000105.1:4482-6553 GCA_016214925.1 Gammaproteobacteria bacterium | reverse complement strand
GCAAGTTTTCCACTGTCCTCGCAGATCCTCCGTGGCAGTTCACAAACCGCACCGGGAAGATGGCTCCTGAACACAAACGCCTCAGCCGTTATCCCACAATGTCGCTTCAAGAAATCAAGGATCTGCCGGTAGAGGCAATCGTTAAGGACACAGCGCATCTCTACCTTTGGGTTCCGAATGCGCTTCTTCCTGATGGTCTTGCGGTAATGAGCCACTGGGGCTTTACCTACAAGAGCAATCTAATTTGGTACAAAATTCGCAAAGATGGTGGCCCGGATCGGCGTGGCGTAGGGTTCTACTTCCGTAATGTTACGGAAGTAATTCTGTTTGGCGTGCGTGGAAAAAATGCGCGCACTCTTCAGCCTGGTCGAAGTCAAGAAAACATCATTAGTACGCAGAAGCGCGAACATAGCCGCAAGCCCGATGAGCAATACAATCTTATTGAGGCATGCAGTCCTGGGCCGTTCCTCGAATTGTTTGCGCGTGGTCCACGCAAGAACTGGACTGTTTGGGGCAATCAATCTGAAGAGTACACGCCTACTTGGGATACTTACGCTAACCACTCGCAATCGAATGTAATTCAGCTTCCTATCGCGCTCCCCAAAAATCGCCGAGCGTAATTTGTCTAACCATTCGCTGCAGACGCAGCAGCCCTGTCGGGCTGCGGCCTGGGTTCAATCGTTACAACTAAACCAAACCACCCTCCCCAACTCCCACCACCACCTCCACCCTAAACCCGCCCATCTCCGCGGACCGGCCCAGCGTCAACTGGCCGCCGTAGTGATCCAGCACATCCTGCGCGATGGCCAGCCCCAGGCCATAACCAGGGGTGGCGTCTTCGTCGACGCGCACGCCGCGTTGATTCAAACGTTCGAGTTCTTCGGCGTCGCGGCCGGGGCCGTCGTCTTCGATGATGACGCGGATGCCGGTGCCGTGTGGTTCGGCGCGCACGCGCACGCGGCTGCGGGCCCATTTGCAGGCGTTGTCGAGTAGGTTGCCGAACAGTTCGTGCATGTCTTCGCGTAGATCGCGGTCGCGATAGATTTGTCGCAGCACAGCGCAGAGCGCTTCGATCTCGGTCGCCAATTGCACGCGGCCGCCGGGCGAAGCGGCGCCGGCAAGACGCGCGCGTTTGAGTTCGCGTTCGGTGAGGGTGCGGATTTTTTCCACCAGGGCGCGTGTCTGCGCGGCGGTGTGCGGGTCGCGGAACTGGTCGTCGCGGTCGGCGATCTGGCCGAGCAAGGTCAACGGTGTTTTGAGCGCGTGGGCGAGATTGCCCATGGCGTTACGCGAGCGTTGCAGGCGTTGTTGCAGTGTCGTCAGCAGACGGTTGATCTGCGCCACCAGCGGGCGCACTTCGCGTGGTACGGTCTCGCTCAACTGCGCGCGTTTGCCGCGTTCCAGTTCGGACAGTTCCTGGCCGGTCGTGGCCAGCGGCGCCAGGCCACGGCGCAGGATCGCGCGTTGCAGCAGCAACAGCAACACCAGCGCCACCACGCCGAACAGGGCATAGCGCAGTTGGAAGCGCCGCACTTCGGCGCGAATCGGTGACAGGTCTTCGGCCACGGCGATACGCACGTCGGCGCCAGCCTTGCGATAATGCGCGACGTGCATCAGCAACAGTTGATCTTCCGGTCCCGACTGGCGCAGATGCGTGCTGGCGCCGAGGCCGACGACGGGCACGGTCAAGTCCTGATCCCACAGCGAACGCGAGCGCAGCACTTGGCCGTCGATGTCGATACGGTAGTAATGCCCGGAGAAGGCGCGTTGATACACCGGGTTCAGACGATCCGCGCGCAGTTGCGGCGTGGAGTCATGTGGACGCAGCACCAGCGCTGCGAGCAGGCTCTCGGCATCGTGCTCCAGATGCGTGAGCATATAGCCTTCGGCGAGTATGCGGAACGAGACGCTCACGCCGATGCCCAACAATACGAACACGACGATCAGGCTCAGGGCCAAGCCGCTGTTGAGGCGCGTCTGGATTGATTTCATTTGGAACCTGCGCCGAACACATAGCCCTGACCGCGGCGTGTCTCGATCACGTCATCACCGAGCTTCTGGCGCAGGCGGC
>JACRMO010000105.1:0-4377 GCA_016214925.1 Gammaproteobacteria bacterium | reverse complement strand
CGGCGCACGTACACCTCGATCACATTGCTGTCCTTGTCGGAATCGTAATCGTAGACATGTTCGGCGAGTTGGCTCTTGGAGAGGATGCGGCGCGGATGCAGCATGAAATAGCGCAGCAGGCGGAATTCGGTGCCGGTGAGTTCGATGTCGCGGCCATCCAGGGTGCGCACGCATTGACGGCCGTCGTCGAGTATCAGGCCGTTGCTTTGCAGCTCGGGACTCGCGACGCCGGAGGCGCGGCGGATCAGCGCATGCAGGCGCGCGAGGAGTTCTTCGACATGGAAGGGTTTGCCAAGATAGTCGTCGGCGCCGGCCTGGAAGCCTTCGACCTTTTCGTGCCAGGCATCGCGCGCGGTGAGGATCAGCACCGGTGTCTTTATGCCGCCGCTACGCCAGTTGCGCAGGACTTCCAAACCGGGGCGGCGCGGCAGGCCGAGATCGAGCACGATGGCGTCGTAGGGTTCCTGTTCGCCCATGTACTGGCCGTCGACGCCGTTGTCCTGCCAGTCGACGGCGAAGCCCTGTTTTTCCAGTTCGGTCTTTAGGCTGGCGCCGAGGTCGGCGTCGTCTTCCACGAGCAACAGGCGCATGCGGTATCCCCGTGGCGTTACGGTTGCGGATGCTCAGTCGTCATCCACGGACTCGTCGATCAACTCGCCGGTGGTGGCATCGTAACGCAGTTTACGCACGACGCCGCCATCGTCCACCACTTCGACCTCGTAATAATAGTCGTCCGCGTCGGATTCCAGTTCGACTTCGAGAAGGTCTTTGATATCTGGCCGGCTGCGCACCTGCGCGGTGATCTGCTCCAGCGGCACGATGGTGCCGGACTTGCTGAGCTTGCGCGCGTCGTCGTGGTCGCTGGCACGACTCACGGCGGGAAACTCTCCCAGGATCAGCAACGCAGCCGCGATGAGCATCAAGGTTCGCATGAGCATGTTTCCTATCGTAGCCCGGATGGAGCGCAGCGCAATCCGGGAATAATGCGGCCCTTCCCGGATTCCGCCTACGGCTCCATCCGGGCTACGGGTGGATGATTCATTACAGCTCCGCGCGCTTGCGCCCAGTCACCATCGCACGCACCAGATTCTCGCGGTGCAGCAGGCTCTCGACAATCACGCCGGCGACATGCGTTATCACCAGGAACAGGGTGAAGTTGGCGAAGAACTCATGCACTTCCTTGAAGACATCTTCCCAGGTTTCGCCCAGGCCGCCCAGCCAACCGGCCAGCGGACCGGCGTTTTCGTCAACCGCGTACAGGCCCATGCCGAAGAACACGGTGAGTGTCAGACTGATCAGCAACAACACGATCATGGCACCGCCGGCGGGATTATGTCCGAGATAGCGTTGCGGCTTGAGTTTCAAGACACCGATCAGATAATCCTTGACCACGGCCCAGCGAAAAACGAAATCGCTGAAGCGCGCGTGACGAGTGCCGATGAAGCCCCACAACAAGCGCACCAGCACCAGCCCGGCCACGGTATAGCCGGCCCAGGTGTGCAGGAGCAGCGTCTCATCCTCGCCTTCGGTGAAATAAGCGGTGAAGAAGCCGATCACCAGGGTCCAGTGAAACACCCGCACCAGCGGATCCCAGACTTTCACTTCGCGGGCGGTGGATTTCTCGATGGGTATTCCAGTCTGTACTTCGGTCGTCATGAGTCTGCACCTGTACGGGTTGAGTAATCGCTCTAGGGTGCAGGCTAAACCGGCTGGCTGAATTCAACCTGAAATAAAAAACCCCGCCGCGGTCGATCCGCGACGGGGTTTATGGGTGAAGCCGGGACGGTTCAACCCTTGATGCGATCAGCCTTGCGCGGTCTTCGCCTTGGCATCCTTGACCAGCTTCTGCAGCTCGCCCTTCTGGAACAGTTCCAGGGTGATGTCGCAGCCGCCGACCAATTCACCATTGATATAGATCTGCGGGAAGGTCGGCCAATTGGCGTAACGCGGCAGATTCTGGAACACCTCGGGATCGGCCAGCACGTTGACATAGGCATACTCTTCGCCGCAGGCCGTCAGTGCCTGGGAAGCGCGGCTGGAGAAACCACACTGCGGCATCTGCGGCGTGCCCTTCATGAAAATGACAATGGGATTGCTCTCCACGGCCTCTTTGATTCGATCCATAACATCCATACTGATTACCTCTATCTGTCGCACCGCCGCACAGCGCGGCCTGGGGAATTGGCCTGTAGTCTACCGCCGGGACCCGGTGGAATAAAGTTTACGATTGCAGTGGGTTTAGAACACGCTGCCGTCCACATTGCGTTGCAGCCAGTATTCGAGCAGCGTCAGGTGCCAGAGTTTGCTGCCGAGAATGCGCGTGTGCTGGCCTTCTGGGTCGGCGAGCAGGCGCTCGACATACGAACGTTGATAAATGCCGCGTTCGCGGCAAGCCTTTGAATCGACGATGGCGCGCATGAACTCCAGAAACTCCCCTCGCACGTATTTCAGGGCCGGCACTGGAAAATAGCCCTTGGGCCGGTCGATCACCGCATCCGGCACGATGCCGCGGGCGATGCGCTTGAGCACATGCTTGCCGCCGGAACTGAGTTTGTATTCGGGCGGCATCCGCGCGGCCAGTTCGACCAAGTGATGATCGAGAAACGGCACGCGCGCCTCCAAGCCCCAGGCCATGGTCATGTTGTCCACGCGCTTGACCGGATCGTCGACGATCAGCGTGGTCACGTCCAGACGCAGCACGCGGTCGATGTATTCGTCGGCATCGGGCTCCGCAAGACGCGCGGCGATGTCCGCCGAGGTGTAATCCGGGCCTTGCAGTTCGGGTTCGAGCATGTCGGCGAACTCGGCGTGATCGCGGTCGAAATAATGCACGCGGAACTTATCCAGATCGCTGCCGGTCTCGGCGGCCATGCGCGGATACCAGAAATAGCCGCCGAACACCTCGTCGGCGCCCTGCCCGCTCTGCACGACCTTCACCGACTTCGACACTTGTTCGGACAACAGATAGAACGCCACAGCGTCTTGACCGAACATCGGCTCGGCCATGTTGTCCACGGCTTCCGGCAGACGCTTCAACACCTCGTCGTTGGGGATGCGATATTTATGATGGCGCGTCGCGTAACGTTCGACGACCTGATCGGAGTACTCGAACTCGCTGCCCTTCTCCTCCGGTTGATCCTCGAAGCCGACCGAGAAGGTCAACAGATCCTTCACGCCGGCCTCGGCCAGCAGCGCGACCAGCAGACTCGAATCCAAACCGCCGGAGAGCAGCACACCCACCGGCACGTCGGCGATCTGGATACGTTTGCGCACTGCCTCGCGCAGCGCGGCATGGATCGCTTCGGTCCACTCGCCTTCGCTCAGCGCACGCTCGGGACGCGTCGCCTTTAGTCGCCAGTAGCGCCGCAGGGTATGTTTGCCATCGAGATCGAGGGTCAGCGTGTGTCCCGGCTCGAGTTTGCGCACACCGCGCAGGACGGTGCGCGGCGCGGGGACCACGGCATGCAGGGTGAACAGATGATGCAGCGCGACTGGATCGATGTCGGTGTCCACATCGCCGGCGGCGAGCAAGGACTGACTGGTCGACGCGAAACGGAATTGATTGCGACTGTGGCTGTAATACAGCGGCTTGATGCCGAAGCGGTCACGCGCCAGAAACAGGCGTTGACGCTCCATGTCCCAAATGGCGAAGGCGAACATGCCGTGCAGGCGCTCGACGCAGGCCTCGCCCCACGCCGCATAGGCCTTGAGGATGACTTCGGTATCGCCGTTGGAAAAGAACGTGTAGCCGAGCGCGCGCAATTCCTCGCGCAATTCGGGATAGTTGTAAATGGTGCCGTTGAACACCAGCGCGAGGTCGAGCTTTTGATCGACCAGTGGCTGATTGGAATGCGGCGACAGATCGATCACCGCCAGGCGGCGATGTCCAAAGGCGAGCGGACCGTCGGCATAACTGCCTTCGTGATCCGGGCCGCGCCGCGCCAAACGCGCGGTCATGCGTGCCAGCAACCCTAGATCGGGCGCGCGGCCGTCGAAACGCAATTCACCGCAGATGCCGCACATCGGGGATAGACCCCATTTGCCTCAGTTCGCGCCGATGGTGAGCTTGGACACGACTTGCTTCACGTTCTTCACGCCGCGCGCGAGCTCCACGGCACGATCGACCACCGTCTGATTGGGCACGTTGCCATACAGTGTCACCACACCGTTGTAGGTGTCGACATTGATGATGCGCGCTTGCACCAGATCGTCGCCGACATAACGCGAATTCACTGTCGAGGTGATGGATGCATCTTCTGCGATCTGACCCGCGGAACGGTCATCCTTGCCCACGTAGTAACCACCGGCCGCCGCACCGCCGACCACCGCCGCGGCGCAGCCGCTCAGCAAACCAATCCATACCACCACCGCCACTGT
>JACRMO010000137.1:13295-16147 GCA_016214925.1 Gammaproteobacteria bacterium | reverse complement strand
TTCGCTGGGTTCCAGATCCTGGGCGCCGGCCTCGATGGCGGCGAGCTCCGGATCGGCATCGGCGGCAGCCGGTGTCGCCTCGATCATGCCGAGGTAATCGAAGTCCCAGGACACCGAACCTGAATTGCCCAACTGTCCCTTGCGAAACAGAATGCGGATATTGGTGGCGGTGCGGTTGGCGTTGTCGGTCAGACACTCGACGATAACCGGCACGCGGTGCGGCGCGAAGCCTTCATAGGTGAGCTTCTCGTAGCTCACGCCCTCGTCCATCAGACCGGCGCCCTTCTTGATGGCGCGCTCCAGCGTGTCCTTGGGCATGGACGCCTTCTTCGCCTGCTCGACCGCCAGCCGCAGCCGCGGGTTCATGCCCGGATCGGCGCCGTTGCGCGCCGCGACCATGATCTCCTTCGCCAGCTTGGTGAAGATCCGGCCCTTGGCGGCGGCGGCTTCCGCCTTGCCCTTGGTTTTCCACTGTGCACCCATGTTTACGTCCTCGGTTTTGATCTGTTCGACAATGTTACTTTCTTTCTGTGTTTCGCCACATCACCGGCTTGCGGCACCCTTGGAGGCTTCTTCATCGCAAGCACGTTCTGTCTAGGTAGCCCACGAACCACACTTAGAACTCTTTGTTTCTCTGCTTCGATAAGGGGTTTGAGTTTGTTGATGAAATGATCGGCTAATTCAATAATTGCCCGGATGTCGGATGCGCTCATCCCTGCAACGATATTTGAGTTACATTCAACGGATGTAAATCCTTCTACATCAAACCGCTCTACCCAGTAGCGAGCGATCGGCTGATTATCCTCGAATACGTTTGCGGAGTGCGCAATATGCTTGCTTCTCCAAAGACGAAAATGCTCATGAGCCGCCCGCTGTTCTGGCGTAAGTGATTCCAGTTCCATTTTGCTGAACCACTTACGTACACCTTCCAAGAAAGGGCGACTGTAACGTACGAGGGGCGCGGTTGTGAGGGCCTCAATTAAAGTGAAGTCAGGACGTTCGCTGCTCCATATTTCAGCTAGCTTGGCTGCAAACTGCTTAGTGCTTTCGAAATCGCGCTGAATTCCCGTTAGATCAGCCAGCTCGGCTGCTTCGGGAATGTCAATCTCGACGAACGTGTTTGTGGCCATAGATGGATTCACTAATTATTCAATTACTCATACCTAGCAGTTCTCTCATTACCCCTTCATACATCCGTGTCAACCGCTCCAGTTCCTCGACGGCCACGCACTCATTCACCTTGTGAATGGTCGCGTTCACTGGCCCGAGTTCGACGACCTGCGCGCCGGTGGGCGCGATGAAGCGGCCGTCGGAGGTGCCGCCGCTGGTGGACAGCTCCGTTTCCAGGCCGGTGACTTCGCGCACGGCGACGCGCACGGCGTCGACCAGTTCGCCGGCCGGCGTGAGAAACGGCGCGCCGGAGTGGAACCAGTCGAGTTGATAGTCGAGGCCGTGTTTGTCGAGTAAGGCATGCACGCGCTGCTTCAGACTGACTTCGTTGTTCTCGGTGGAATAGCGGAAGTTGAACAACAGCTCCAGCGTGCCCGGGATGACGTTGGTCGCGCCGGTGCCGGCGTGGAGGTTGGAAATCTGGAAGGTGGTCGGTGGGAAGAAGTCGTTGCCATTGTCCCAGGTCGTCGTAGCAAGTTCGGCGAGCGCGGGCAGGGCTCGGTGCACAGGGTTGTCGGCGAGATGCGGATAGGCGACATGGCCTTGCACGCCGCGCACGCTGAGTGTGCCAGACAAGGAACCGCGGCGGCCGTTCTTCACCACGTCGCCGGCTTGTTTGACGCTGGAGGGTTCGCCGACCAGACACCAGTCGATCTTTTCGCCGCGCGCTTCGAGCGTCTCGATGACTTTCACCGTGCCTTCGGTGGCGATGCCTTCCTCGTCGCTGGTGATGAGAAAGGCCAGCGAGCCGCGATGATCCGGATGTTCAACGAGGAAGCGTTCGCAGGCGGTGATCATGGCGGCGATGCTGCCTTTCATGTCGGCGGCGCCACGGCCGTAGAGCAGGCCGTCGCGAATCTCCGGATGAAACGGTGGCGAGGCCCAGGCGCTTTCCGGGCCGGTTGGCACCACGTCGGTGTGACCGGCGAAGGCGAGCAGTGGGCCGCTGTCGCCGCGCCGCGCCCATAAATTGATGACCTCACCGAAGTTCATGAACTCCAGCTTGAAGCCGAGCGCGGCCAAGCGTTCGCCGATGAGCTGCTGGCAACCCTGATCGTCGGGGGTCACCGAAGGGCGCGCGATCAGGTCGCGGGCGAGGTCCAAAGTGGGTGACGCCGGAATGGGGGGCATGGTCAGCCTTTGAAAAGAGTCAGGTAACGGTCGGCGTCGAAGCCGACTTCGAGGTGTTTGCCGGTCGCCAGGACCGGACGCTTGATCAGGGTCGGTTGGGCCAGCATCAGGGCCTGGGCCTGTTTGGCATCGACACCTTCGCGCTGCGCGGACGGCAGTTGCCGCCACGTGGTGCCTTTACGATTGAGCAGGGTCTCCCAGCCGACCTGTTTGACCCAGGCGGCGAGCTGCTTGTCGTCCAGACCGTCCTTGCGGAAATCGTGGAAGGCATAGGCAATGCCCTGGCCGTCCAGCCATTGCCGGGCCTTGCGTACACTGTCGCAGTTGGGAATGCCGAAGATCTTGGCGGGTTTCACAGGCGTTTATTCAATCGGTTGGGTTAGGGTCGGGCCATTATCCCGTAGCCGGGCCGGGCAGGAAAGCCATTGGGCAAATGTAAAGTTGTGAAGCATTTGGCCGTAACAAGATAAACCGGGGATACCGGAGATGGCGCTGCGGCTAGGGATGGCCGATGTTGATCGGTGGTCCCTCTCTCACAAGCAAGGCAGGTA
>JACRMO010000137.1:0-13260 GCA_016214925.1 Gammaproteobacteria bacterium | reverse complement strand
GCCATACAGGGTACGCAGGCGCTCCTGGAACAGCTCGACCGGCTGTTATCCGCTTCGCCTGCCGTGCATTTCATTTCGCGCGCGGAGTCGCCGGGCGTCAGCCATTTTGATTGGATCAGCGACAACGTCGCCAGCGTAACCGGTTACCCCCTGACGGTGGCACTTACACCGGGCTGGTGGTTGGAGCGCATCCATCCCGACGATCGCGATCGGGTATTGGCCACCTTCGATCAATTGCCGCGCCGCAATGAACTCCAATGCGAATACCGATTCCTGTTCCATTCCCAAGGCTATCGCTGGATGCGCGATCAGCGCCACCTCAGCGGTGACGTGCGCGATGGCGCCTATGAGGCGCTCGGTTCCTGGCTCGATATCAGCGATATGCACGCCACGCAGTCGCGCCTGCACGAACGCGAGCAGTTGCTGCGCAAGATCATCGAGACCGAACCGGAATGCGTGAAACTGGTTGATGCCGAAGGTGTCATCCTGGAAATGAACCCCGCTGGCTTAGCTATGTTGCAGAGCGACGATCCGGGCGAAGTGATCGGCCAAGTGGTGGCAAGTTACGTGGCACCCGAATACAAGTCGCGCCTCCAGTCGGTGATGCGTCGGGTCTTGTCCGGCGAGCCGGCCATCCTGGAAATGGAAATCATTGGTCGCAAAGGCCGCCGTCGCCGGGTCGAATCGCATGCCGCGCCGCTGTATGGCCCCGATGGTCGGGTGCGTTCGCTGTTGATGGTGACGCGCGATATCAGCGAACGCGCCGACGCCGAATCCCAGGTGCATTATCTCGCCCATTACGATTTGCTGACCGGACTGCCCAACCGCGCCTTGTTCCGCGACCGCTTGTTGCAGGCCATGGCCCAGGCCAAGCGCACCGATACGCTGCTCTCCGTGATGTTTCTGGACATCGACCATTTCAAAGACATCAATGACACCTTGGGTCACGCCGTCGGCGATCAATTGCTGAAGGAAATCGCCCAGCGCATCCGTGCCTGCGTGCGCGAGACGGACACCGTCGCGCGT
Organism: Gammaproteobacteria bacterium; assembly: GCA_016214925.1. GTDB lineage: Bacteria > Pseudomonadota > Gammaproteobacteria > Thiohalobacterales > Thiohalobacteraceae > JAHJQQ01. The sequence continues at coordinate 12,234 of JACRMO010000137.1, read as the reverse complement.
TTCGGTGGCGATGAGTTTGGCCTGATCCAGACCAATCTGAATACCGTCGAGGGCGCGGCGGATCTGGCAGGTCGGTTGGTCGCGGCAATCGCTGAGGCGCATCACATCGAAGGCCACGAAATTTACACGGCCGCTTCGGTGGGTGTGACCATCTATCCCTTCGACGACCACAATGCCGAAGACCTGCTCAAGAATGCCGACATGGCCATGTACAAGGCCAAGCGCGAAGGGCGCAGTCGTTATCAGTTCTATCTCGCCGAGTTGAATCAGGTCATTCAGCGTCGCGCCGCCATCGAGCGCGACCTGCGCGTGGCCCTGCAGAAAGATCAGTTCAAACTGCACTATCAACCGCAACTCGATCTGACCAGCGGCAAGGTCGTGGGAGTCGAGGCGCTGTTGCGTTGGCAGCACCCCGAGCGCGGCGACATCTCGCCGGTGGAATTTATTCCGGTCGCGGAAAGCACGGGACTGATTCTGCCGATCGGGGATTGGGTGTTGCGCAATGCCTGCCTCCAGGCGCGCGCCTGGCAGGACCTGGGGCTGGAGCCGGTGCGCGTGGCCATCAATCTCTCGGCCGTGCAGTTCCGGCACAAGAATCTGCAAGAGACTATCGTACAGGCGTTGGAGGAGAGCGGTTTGGACCCGCGCTGGCTGGAAATCGAGCTGACCGAAAGCCTGATTATGAAAGATGTGCGCACGACCATCGATACGTTGCGCCATCTGCACGAATTGGGCATTCAAATCTCGGTGGACGATTTCGGTACTGGTTATTCTTCGTTGAGCTATCTGACGCGTTTCCCCATCAGCAAAATCAAACTCGATAAATCCTTCGTCCGCGATGTGGACAAGATCGACGGCGCGGCCATTGCGCGTACCGTCATCACCTTGGGGCACAGCCTGAATATGAAGGTTATCGCCGAAGGTGTGGAGAACGAGATGCAGTTGCACTTCCTGCGCGAACACGCGTGTAACGAAGTGCAGGGTTATTATTTCGCCAGACCCATGCCGCCCGGCGCGATCGAGCGACTGTTGCGCGGCGCCTTGGATGAGCTCAGAGATCGCGCGTTGGGCTGATCACGTTATACCCGCAGTTGTCCCGTCAGGGATTGCTGCCCGCAATCAAGGCCACCCCTCCCATGACCAGCAATCCACCGATTAGCGCGGTGGTTGTCAGGTGCAATTCCCGAAACAACAGCCAAGCGAATACGGCGACAAACGCGGGATAGGAAATCTCGATGAGGCTTGCCAGTGTCGCGTTCTTGGAACTGATGGCGCTGAACAACAGCACCGTACCGGCGAGGCTGCTGAGTGCGGGCGCAAGCAACAGCAATCGCTCCGGCCAGGTGCTGGCCTGCAATACACGCACATCAGCGCCAAGGGTGCGGGCGAAGAATGGGATCAGGATCAGCACAGGCAGTGTGGTCACCAGTAACACGCCCGGGAGCGACAGCTTTTTCAGCGCATGCCCGATCAGCGGGTAATGGATGCCCCAGATGACGGCGGCTAAGGTCGCGGAGACGTACCAGGGGGCGCTGAGCATGAGCGTGGCCTCGTCGGTGGGATGACACTCAAGAACGCAGGTGCCAGGTCGGTTGATCCTGCGTGTCGATGATGGCGAAGTCGATCAGCCAGGCGCGCGCATCCTCGGCGTCTTCGGCAAACCAGCGCGCCGTCGAACCCAGTCGAAAGCTGTAGCCCCAGGTGTCCATATCCTGCATCAGGCGCGCGCGGCCGACATCGGGCAGTTGATCGGCGAGCAGAATCTGCAGATAGCAGACGCCGTTCTCTTCCGCATAATCGCCGCCGGCGTTGGTATGCAGTCCGGCGCGGCGGCTGGTGTCCATACAGATGTAGTGACAGGCCTCGTGCAGGACGGAGTGAATGGGTGTGTCGGCGCGAGCGAGTAGGCGATCGTCGATCAGGCCCGCCTCGCTGTCACCCCAGAAACTGCCGGGGATGGCCGCATCGGCCGTGACAAACTCCAGTTGCATGCCATAGCGGTCGAGCAAGGCGCGCATGGCTTCGCTATCGATGTCAGCCAGTGTCAAAGCCGTGGACATATCATCTAACGCAACTTGAGTCATGTGCCGAGGCCGTGCAGATCATTCATCACACCAAAGGGCGCAAAGAGCGCAAAGAATAATCGATGGCAATTTTCTTTGCGCTCTTTGCGCCCTCTGGTGTGATGCGGTTTTCTAAATCCCGCGCAGCAGTTCGTTGATGCCGACCTTGCCGCGGGTCTTCTCGTCGACCTTCTTCACGATCACCGCGCAGTACAGGCTGTACGTGCCGTCCTTCGATGGCAGGTTGCCGGACACCACCACTGACCCAGCCGGGATACGGCCATAGCTTACCTCGCCAGTCTCGCGGTCGAAAATCTTTGTGCTCTGGCCGATGTACACGCCCATGGAAATCACCGAGCCTTCCTCGACGATCACGCCTTCGACGACTTCGGAACGCGCGCCAATGAAGCAGTTGTCCTCGATGATGGTCGGCGCGGCCTGCACCGGTTCCAGCACGCCGCCGATGCCGACGCCGCCGGACAGATGCACGTTCTTGCCGATCTGCGCGCAGGAACCGACCGTCGCCCAGGTGTCGACCATGGTGCCGGAGTCGACATAGGCGCCGATGTTCACGTAGGACGGCATGAGCACCGCGCCGGGCGCGATGTAGGAGCCGCGACGCGCGGCCGCCGGCGGCACCACGCGCACGCCGGATTCGCGGAACATGCGCGAGTTGTAATCGGCGAATTTGGACGGCACTTTGTCGTAGTAGTTGGTGAAGCCGCCCTTCATGAAACTGTTGTCCTCGATGCGGAACGACAGCAGCACGGCCTTCTTCAGCCAGTCGTGCACCACCCACTTGCCGTCGATTTTTTCCGCGACACGCGCCTTGCCGGCGTCGAGCTGATCGATCGCTTCGAGCACGGCTTCCTTCACATGCGGCTCGACGCTGCGCGGGGTGATGTCGGCGCGGCGCTCGAACGCCTCTTCGATGGTGGCCTTGATATCGCTCATCTGTTGTCTCCGTCGTTTACGTTAAATGCTTTGTAGGTAGGTTCGGATGCGCTTGGCCGCTTCGATGCAGTCTTCCAGCGGTGGCACCAGTGCCATGCGTACATGATTGCGGCCGGGGTTGCGGCCGCGCGCCTCGAGCGAGAGATAGCTGCCGGGCAGCACGGTCACGTTTTGTTGCGCATACAGCCCGCGCGCGAATTCAGTGTCGTCGATGGGTGTGCGCGGCCACAGATAAAAACTCGCGTCGGGCATGCGCGCGTCCAGCACGTCGTTCAATATCTTCAGCACGGCGGCGAATTTCCGCCGATAGAGTTCGCGGTTCTCGCGCACATGCTGTTCGTCCTGCCAGGCCCGGGTGCTGGCCGCTTGCGTCGCCGGCGGCATCGCGCAGCCATGATAGGTACGATAGCGCAGGAAGCCGGCCATGATTTCGGCATCGCCGGCGACGAAGCCGGAACGCAGGCCGGGCAGGTTGGAACGTTTGGACAGGCTGTGGAACACCACGCAACGGCGATAATCCGTGCGGCCCATCGCGGCGGCTGCGGCGAGCAGGCCGGTCGGCGCATTGTTTTCGTCCGGATAGAGTTCCGAGTAACACTCGTCCGAGGCGATGACGAAGTCGTAGCGGTCCGCGAGTTCGATCAACTGCTGTAACGTGGCAGTATCCAACACCGCGCCGCTGGGATTGCCGGGCGTGCAGATATAGATCAGCTGGCAGCGTTGCCAGACCTCGGCCGGTACGGCGCTGAAGTCGGGGCGATAGCCGGTCTCCGCCGTGGTGTTGAGGAACCACGGCTCGGCGCCGGCGAGGAAGGCGGCGCCTTCGTAGATTTGATAGAAGGGATTGGGCATGACCACCAGCGGGTTGGTCGTGCGGTCGATCACCGCCTGGGCGAAGGCGAACAAGGCCTCGCGCGTGCCGTTGACCGGCAGGATATGCCGCGCTGCGTCGATACTCGCTGGCGGCAAACCGAAACGCCGCGCTAACCACGCCGCGATGGCGGCGCGCAGTTCGTCGCTACCGCGCGTGAGCGGATAGTTGGACAGGCCGTGCAGATGGCTGATCAACTGCTCGGCGACGAAATGCGGCGGCGTGTGTTGCGGTTCGCCGATCGACAGATTGATGTGCGCGAGTCCCGCCGGCGGCACACTACCGGCCTTGAGTTGCGCCAGGCGTTCGAAGGGATAAGGCAGTAGGCGCTGCAGATCGGGGTTCATGATTCTCGTGAAGTCGTAGGAGCGGGCTCAGCCCGCGAACAGACGAACGGTGCAGGTTCGCGGCCGATGCCCCAGGGCAGTCTCTCGGCGCAAGCGCCTCACCTTCAGGCCGCACCTACGGGACTCACCATGATGCTGCTTGGGGAATCTCGATGGGCTGCAACTTCAATGCAAACCCATTACCATGCGCCTGAAGTTTAAAGAGCCGCGATTATACGGGAAGCCGTGACCTTGACCAAACCCATGCCCGCCCTGTTTCCCGTATTCAGTCTGCTGCTCGCCGCCAGCTTGTGGGGCGTGATCTGGTATCCGCTGCGTTTGTTGGAGGCGGCGGGACTGTCCGGACTCTGGACGACCCTGGCGAGTTACGGCGCGGCGCTGCTGCTGGGCTTGCTGCCGAGCGTTCCGCGCCTCGGCGAACTGCGCCGTCAGCCGCTGTGGCTGCTGGTACTGGCGCTGTCCGCGGGCTGGTGCAATGTCGCGTTCATCCTGGCAGTGCTCGAAGGCACGGTGGTGCGGGTGCTGCTGCTGTTCTATCTCTCGCCGATCTGGGCCGTGCTGCTGGCCTGGCTGCTGCTGGGCGAACGCCTGTCGGCACAGGCGCGCGGGGTGTTCGCACTCGCTGTTGTCGGTGCGCTCATCATGCTCTGGGATCCGGTCATCGGTCTGCCCTGGCCGCGCGGGCCGGGCGATTGGTTGGCGGTGTCCTCGGGTCTCACTTTCGCGTTGTCGAATGTGATGATCCGACGCATGCAGCAAGTCTCGGTGCCGATCAAGACCATGTCCAGTTGGGCGGGCGTGCTGCTGATCACGGGGAGCATGCTGATGTTCAAGGGCACAATGCAGTTGCCCGATGTGAGCGCGTCCGTGTGGTTGAGCGCGGCGGCCTTGGGCTGGTTCGGCATCGTCATCATGACGCTGGCCGTGCAATACGGCGTGACCCACATGCCCGTGCACCGCTCGGCGGTGATCCTGCTGTTCGAGCTCATCGCCGGCGCCGTATCGGCGGGCCTGCTCACCGAGGAAGTGGTGCGGCCACTGGAATGGTTTGGCGGGCTGTTGATCATCGTCGCGGCGTATTGGGCGGCGCGACTCCAGACGCACGAGTGAGTTCATGCAGGTTCTGCACATTCATCATGCCAGCGTCATTGTCGCCGACACCGAATGCGCGCTGCGTTTCTATCGCGACCTGCTCGGCCTGCGCGTCGACGCAGCACGTCCCGACCTCGGCTACCCCGGCGCTTGGCTGTGGGTCGGCGAGCAACAGATACACCTGCTCGAACTCCCCAACCCCGATCCCAGCGAAGACCGCCCCGCGCACGGTGGCCGCGACCGGCACTTGGCCGTGCTGATCGATGACCTCGATGCACTGGCGCGGACATTGGATGCAGGCGGCATCGCCTACACGCGCAGCCGTTCCGGCAGGCGCGCACTGTTCTGTCGCGATCCGGATGGAAATGCGTTGGAGTTGATCCAAGCGGCGTAGATAGGGGTGCGCTGACCTGCCGCTGCAACCCACGCGTCGCAGCGGCAGGCGGTTAAGCTACATCACGCTGCCGAACGAAGGATTGCTGCTGCCGCTACGAAGGATTGCTGCTGCCGCTAGGGATCGGCAGACCGGCGATGTGGCAGGCCTGACGGACCGGGCCAGCGGGGAACAACTGATAGAGATACCGTTTGCCGCCCTGATCGGCGACCAGGTCTTCCAGGTGGTACAGGATTTCGCGCGCAGATAGTGGGCCTTTACGCAGATAGAACGTGCGCAAGGCCTTCGCCAGCATCAGGTGTTCCTTGGTCAGTTCCAGTCCTTCTTCATGTGCAATGGCAGCCGCCTGTTGATCGGACCACTGGGCCAGTTCCATGAGCCGGCCATCGCCATCGATTCTCAACGTACCTGTAGAATTCAATGAGTCGGACATCGACATGTGCCTCCTGGTGATTACAGGGAATTGCGCCCAGGCTTGATGCCCGTGTCATGCGGCGCATGTACGACTAACTATAGTCCATGCGCGTCCCCGCGCCTGCGCCGGGTCTTAGTCGGCGAGACCGAAATACAGCAGTACCAGGTCGTCGGTGCCGCTGTTGCGAAAGGCATGGCTTTCCTGAGGTTGGATGTGAATGCACGCGCCGGGGGCGAGTGTCAGTGCGTACGTCTCGGTGCGTACTTCGCCTTGGCCGGCCAGGACGACGAAGATCTCGTGCATATCCGGGTGGCGGTGGGGGGGTGAGCTGGCAACCCGGTGGGATGTGCGCCTGCGCCAGTTGGGTCAGGTGCGGTACGCTGCCGGCGCGGAAGGCCACTTGCTTGAATAGGGTCGGATCGTGGCTCAGCGGTTCCGGGGCGAGGCTGTTCAAATCCAGATACTGCATGCGCGTGGTCAGCCGCCGAGGGCCGCGCCCGATTCCAGCGCCTCGGTGAGGTGTCGGCGCAGGCAATCCTGGATCGTGTCGGGGAGCGGCTGGTTGTGCGTGTCGGTGATGTAGAACACGTCCTCGGCGCGCGAGCCGAAGGTGGCGATGCGTGCGTTCTGCAGGCGCACGCCGCAGGCGGTGAAGGCATGACCGACCGCGGACAGCAGACCGGGGCGGTCGCCGGTGACCAATTCCAGCGCCGTGCGGTGGTTGTGCGTATCGAGTCTGAAGCCGATCTGCGTGGGTACGCTGAAGTGCTGGAAACGGCGCGGGGGACGCCGGGTCACGCGCGGGCGCTGCGCATTCAGTGTGCTCAGCTCGCGGGTCAGGGTGGCGATGATTTCACGGGTCTGGAAATCGCCCTGGATAGGGGTGCCGGATTCGTCGAGGATCAGATAGGTATCGAGCGCGTAGCCACTGCGCGAGGTGGTGATGCGTGCATCGTGAATGTCCAGGCCCAACTGGTCGAGCAGGGCGGTGGTGCGTTCGAACAGGGCATCGTCGACACGCGTGTAGATGAACAGTTCGGTGCCGCCGCGCGTATCGCTATGGCGCATGTCGACGAACGGTGTGGACGCATCTCGATGCGGGTGGATACAGCGCGTATGCCAGGCGATTTCCTGCGGTGCGTGGCGCAGAAAGTAATCGTCCTCCAGATCGTTCCACACGGCATCGATCTCGGTGTCGGATAAGCCGGTTGCCAACAGTAACTGGCGTGCCTCGGTGCGGGCCGCGCGGATGAATTCATTCTGTTCGAGCGGATGATCCAGGCCGCGTTGCAGCGCATTGGCGGTGGCGGAGTAGAGTTCCAGCAGCAGCGCGCCCTTCCAGGCATTCCACAGTTCCGGGTTGGTGGCGCGGATGTCGGCGACGGTGAGCAGATACAGGTAATCTAGCCGCACGCGGGTTTGCACCTGGTGAGCGAATTCGTTGATGACGGCCGGATCGGCGATATCGCGCCGCTGTGCCGTGGTCGACATGAGCAGATGATTCTGCACCAGCCAGGCGACCAGTCGGGTGTCGTGCTGACTTAGGCCGTGATGCTCGCAGAAGGTGATGGCGTCGGCGGCGCCAAGCTCGGAATGATCGCCGCCGCGGCCCTTGGCGATGTCATGGAACAGCGCACCGAGCAGCAGCAACTCCGGTTTGGGGATGGAAGTCATGAGCGCGCTCAGGCGCGGGAATTCATGCGCGTATTCCGGAACGGCCAGGCGGCGCAGATTGCGCAAGACAAACAGAGAGTGTTCGTCGACGGTATAGACGTGGAACAGATCGTATTGCATCTGCCCGACGATACGGCCGAACGCCGGCAGGTAGGCGGCCAGAATGCCGTAGCGGTTCATACGCTGGATCGCGTGCCAAACACCGCGTGGCTGGCGCATGATTTCCATGAACACACTGCGCGTGCGCAAGTCGTCGCGGAAGGCGTCGTCGATCAGATGGCGATGATCGCGGATCAGGCGGATGGTGGACGCGCGCACACCCTTGATGTCCAGATGCTGGGCGAGTAGCAGGAATAATTCGAGCAAGGCGAACGGATAGCGTTGAAACACACGTTCGTGCTGCGCCTCTATGAAGCCCTTGCGTACCTGAAAACGCTTGTTGAGCGCGACCGGTTCGCCGGGGTCGTCCGCGTAAAGGATCGCTTCCTGGAATAATTGCAGCAGCAATTCGTTGAGGCGATTGAGCTCGAACACCGTGCGGTAGTAGTCCTTCATGAACTGTTCCACCGCGAGATTCGGACTGTCGCCTTGTTGATAGCCCAGTTGTTCCGCCAACGTGCGTTGGTAGTCGAACAACAGACGATCTTCGCGGCGGCGGGTCAGACTGTGCAGGGCGAAACGAATGCGCCACAGAAACGCCTGGCCTTCGCTCAGCGTGTGGTATTCGCGTTCAGTGAGAAACTGCCGTTCGACCAAGCCGTGCAGGGTGGCGACGCCGAAATGCCGCTTGGCGACCCCGGTCCGGTGACCGTGCGCATCTGCTCGAACAATGCACTCGAACCCGCCAGCCAGCGCGCCTCGATCAGGTTGGTGGCGACGGTGATGTCCTGCGCACCTTGGGTGACACAGTCGTCGAGGGTGCGCACGCTGTGGCCGACTTCCAGACCGATATCCCAGAGCAAGGTCAGGAACGCTTCGATGCGCGTGGCCTGCCGTTCGGTCTCCGTGGCCGGCAGCAGAATCGACAAGTCGATGTCCGAATGTGGTAGCAGTTCGCCGCGCCCGTAGCCACCGACCGCGACCAGGGTCAGGTGCGCGGCGTCTTCGCGCAGCACCTGGCGCCAGATGCATTGGAGCAGACGATCGATCAGCGCGCTGCGGCCATAGACCAATTGTTCCGCCGGCACACCCGCGATGAAATGCCGGTGCAGCGTGGCCGCGCCGTCTTTAAGGATGTCGCGCAGCAGGAGCGAAGGCGTGGGGCCCGTGAAGGCGGCCTCCAGGCGGGCATCGTCGCAGAGATCGGGCAACGCCTGCGGCAGCGAGGTGGCGGATGCGGCGGCGGGGCGCGTTAGATCCCGGGGGGGGCTCATGGCAGCAGCGGCATGTGTTCCAGGGTTTCGTCGGGCGCCAGCGTCAGCACCTCGAAGCCCTTTTCGGTGACCAGCACGGTGTGTTCCCACTGTGCCGACAGACTATGGTCCTTGGTCACCACCGTCCAGCCGTCCGGCAGCAGCTTGGTGTCGCGTTTGCCGGCGTTGATCATGGGTTCGATGGTGAAGGTCATGCCCGGCACCAGTTCCATGCCCGTGCCCGGCGTGCCGTAATGCAGCACCTGCGGTTCTTCGTGGAATTCGCGGCCGATGCCATGACCGCAGTATTCGCGGACCACCGAGAAGTTCGCCGCCTCGGCGTGTTTCTGGATGGCGTGGCCGATGTCGCCGAGACGCACGCCGGGTTTCACCATCTCGATGCCGATACGCATGGACTCGTAACAGACCTTGACCACGCGTTTGGCCTGCACCGAGGGTTCGCCGATCATGAACATGCGGCTGGTATCGCCGTGAAAACCGTCTTTGATGACAGTGATGTCGATATTCAGGATGTCGCCGTTCTTGAGGGTCTTGTCGGCGCTGGGGATGCCGTGACAGACCTGATGATTCAGCGAGGTGCAGATCGACTTGGGAAAGCCCCGGTAGTTCAGCGGGGCGGGAATGGAGTCCAGGTCGTTGACGATGTAGTCGTGGCAGATCCGGTCCAGTTCGCCGGTTGTGACGCCGGCCTTCACGTGCGGGCGGATCATCTGCAGGACCAGGGCGGCCAGTCGGCCGGCAATGCGCATCTTGTCGATTTCGGCCGGCGATTTGAGGGTGACGGACATGAGAACCTGTTGATTGGCCCAGAGATGTGCGCCTCGATCGGAATTGGCGCGAGAGGCAGTTTATGGTATAAAGGCGCGCTTGTTAAGCGGACCAATCATAAGGATTGGCCGCAAATTCACACATGCGTCGCCAACGTGTGACTGGGTGCTCCGCTATCGCCATAGGCGAGAACCGGGGTGGTCACATCGGACGCATGGAGGATCAACCCTTACAATTCGGAGTTTTTCATGTCTAACGTCACCATGCGTCAGATGCTCGAAGCTGGCGTGCATTTCGGTCATCAGACCCGTTTCTGGAACCCGAAGATGGCACAGTACATCTTTGGCGAACGCAGCAAGATCCACATCATCAATCTGGAAAGGACCCTGCCTCTGTACAACGAGGCGATGAATTTCCTGAGCAGCCTCGCCGCCAAACGCGGTACGGTGCTGTTCGTCGGTACCAAACGCGCGGCGCGCGATGTGGTCGGCGAAGAGGCCTCGCGCAGCGGTATGCCGTTCGTCAACTACCGTTGGTTGGGCGGCATGCTCACCAACTACAAGACCGTGCGTCAGTCCGTCCGTCGCCTGAAGGAACTCATGGCGATGTCTCAGGACGGCAGCATGGATCGTCTCAGCAAGAAAGAGGCGCTGATGCTCCGTCGCGAAATGGAAAAACTCGAGCGCAGTCTCGGCGGCATCAAAGACATGAATCATCTGCCGGACGCCCTGTTCGTGATCGACGTCGGTCATGAAAAGATCGCCGTCACCGAGGCCGGCAAGCTGGGTATCCCGGTGGTCGGCGTGGTCGACACCAACAACTCCGCCGTGGGCATCGATTATGTGATCCCGGGCAATGACGACGCCATCCGCGCCATCCAATTGTACGTTCGCGGCGCCGCCGATGCGGTTCTGGACGGCAAGTCGACTGCGGTGAATCTGCCGGCCGGCAAGGATGATTTCGTCGAGATGGACGAGAGTGCCGCCGCCGCGCCCGGTGATAAGCCGGGGCGCGCCAAGCGTGGCCGTGGTGCTGCGGACAAGCGTCCGGCGATGGTCAAGACCCGTGGCGGTCGTGCTGCCGCGGGCGCTGAGGACGACGAGGAAACGACCTAAGTCGTTTCCTGCGCGCGTTCGTGGGGCGGCAACGTAACGCCCCGCGAACGCGACCTGTCCTGGCAGCAGATCGACACGCAGCGCATGCCTGCGTGAGCTGTCACCGAACACTATTTTAAATCATCACCGAATTCAGAATTTTCAGGGAGTCCAATCCATGTCTATTTCAGCGACACAGGTCAAAGAGCTGCGTGAGCGTACCGGCTCCGGCATGATGGAATGCAAAAAGGCGTTGCAAGACGCCAACGGCGATATGGAAACCGCAGTCGAGCTCTTGCGTAAATCGGGTCTGGCCAAGGCTGATAAGAAGGCAGGTCGTATCGCCGCCGAAGGCTTGATCGTTATCGAGCTCAGCGACGACCGCAAGCGTGCAGCCGTGGTCGAAGTCAACTGCGAAACCGACTTCGTGGCCAAGAAGGATGAATTTCAGACCTACGCCAATAAGGTTGCCAAACGCATCCTGAAGAACAGCCCCGCATCGCTCGAAGCCCTGCTGGCCATGCCGCTGGACGACGCCGGCGTGAGCGTCGACGAGGCGCGCAAGGAACTCATCGCCAAGATCGGCGAGAACATCAACGTGCGCCGTTACAGCCTGGTCGAGACCAGCGGCACACTGGGCGCCTATCTGCACGGCAGCCGCATCGGCGTGCTGGTCGAGATGAAGGGCGGTAGCGAGGACTTGGCCAAGGACATCGCCATGCATATCGCCGCCAGCCGGCCGGTGTGCGTGAACGAGTCGGAAGTTTCCGCCGAGATGATTCAGAAGGAACGCGAGATCTTCGCCGCCCAGGCCGAGCAGAGCGGCAAGCCCGCCGACATCATCGCCAAGATGGTCGATGGTCGCATCAAGAAATTCCTCGCCGAGGTCACCCTGGTGGGCCAGCCGTTCGTCAAAGATCCGGACACCACCGTGGCCAAGCTGGTCGAAAAGGCCGGTGCTACCGTGCTGAGCTTCCAGCGCATGGAGCTGGGCGAAGGCATCGAGAAGAAGAGCGAGAACTTCGTCGAGGAAGTGATGGCTCAGGCGCAGGCACAGGGCAAGTAAGCCCGGGTCATAGACCGTCCCCTCCAGATAAACGGGGCGGGACGGTGCACAATGGGGTCGCGCTGCGGCCCCATTGCGTACATGGCAATCGCAGGGGAAAAAGACGACAATAAGCCCGGCGTC
>JACRMO010000136.1 GCA_016214925.1 Gammaproteobacteria bacterium | reverse complement strand
CTGCTGCCGGGCAGCGAGCCGCTGGCCATGCTCTATGCCGGACATCAGTTCGGACACTATGTCGGTCAACTCGGCGATGGTCGCGCCATCATTCTCGGCGAGGTCATGACCGCGCACGGCGCGCGCTGGGAACTGCAATTGAAAGGCGCCGGGCAAACACCCTATTCGCGTGCCGGCGACGGCAGCGCCGTGCTGCGTTCGACCGTCCGCGAATATCTGTGCAGCGAGGCCATGCAAGGGCTCGGCATTCCGACCACGCGCGCGCTGTGCATCGTCGGCTCCGATGAAGAGGTCTATCGCGAATCCATCGAGACCGGCGCCATGCTGCTGCGCATGGCGCCCAGCCATGTGCGCTTCGGCTCCTTCGAGACGTTCTATTACCGTCGTCAGTTCGCGGAGCTGCGTGCGCTGGCGGACTATGTGATCGAACATCACTATCCACAGTTCCTCGGCCAGTCCGACCGTTATCTCGCCTTCTACCGCGAGGTCGTGCTGCGCACCGCGCGCCTGCTCGCCAATTGGCAACTGGTGGGGTTTGCGCACGGTGTGATGAACTCCGACAACATGTCCATTCTCGGGCTCACGCTGGATTATGGGCCGTTCGGTTTCCTCGACGATTACGCGCCCGGTTTCGTCTGCAATCATTCCGATCATCACGGCCGTTATGCCTTCGACCGTCAGCCGGATGTGGCCTTGTGGAATCTGAGTTGCCTGGGTCAGGCGCTGCTGCCGCTGTTCGACGAAAGCGGCGAGGCTGCCGCGGAAATGGCCATGGCGCAGTTCGATGTCTATCAGGACACTTTCCGCACGCAGTACGCCGAAGGTCTGCGGCGGAAGCTCGGCCTGCGCGAGGCGCGACCGGACGATGCGCAACTCGCGCAACGTCTATTGGAACTGATGGCCACCGAGCGTCGCGATTACACCAACACCTGGCGGTTGCTCGGCGATTTCACCAGCAGCGTCAACGCCGACAATCGCCGCGTGCGTGATCACTTCATCGACCGCGAGGCATTCACGGCCTGGGCGACCGACTATGCCGCGCGCCTGCGTAGCGAACAGAGCGACGATGCGGAGCGGCGCGCGGCCATGCAGCGCATCAATCCCAAATATGTTTTGCGCAATTATCTGGCCCAGACCGCCATCGAGCACGCACGCGATCAGCACGACTATTCCGCGATCGACCGGCTGCTGCGCGTGTTGCAGGACCCGTACACCGAACACCCCAAGGACGCGGAACTGGCCGAACCACCGCCGGATTGGGGCCGCACACTCTCGGTCAGCTGTTCGTCGTGATCCACGCCCTGCCCGACCTGGATCTCTTGACCGACATCGTGCGCCGCGCCGCGCGCGAGGAATTGCTGCCGCGTTTCACCCGCGTGATACGGGAGCACAAGGCCGACGGCAGCATCCTCACCGAAGCGGATCTTGCCATGGATGCGCGTTTGCATGCGGAGCTGAACCAGACCTGGCCGGACATTGCGTTTCTGAGCGAAGAGATGGATGCCGCCGAACAGCGGCTGTTGCTGGCAGCAGCGGACCGGCCGTTGTGGTGTCTCGATCCGCTGGACGGCACCAGCAACTTCGCCGCGGGGATTCCGTTTTTTGGCGTGTCGCTGGCACTGCTCTGCGACGGGCAGGCACAACTGGGGCTGATCTACGATCCGATCCGCGATGAATGTTTCACTAGCCGGCGCGGAGAAGGGGCTTGGCTGAACGGCCAGCGCCTGACGACTGCTGCCATTGGCCTGCCACTCAAGCAATGCATTGCGCTGATCGACTTCAAACGCCTGACAGCGGCGTTGCGCCAGCGCCTGATCGAAACCCCGCCCTTTCACTCGCAACGCAATTTCGGCTCCTGCGCCCTGGAATGGGCCTGGCTCGCGGCGGGGCGCGGCCATGTGTATCTGCACGGCGGCCAGAAGCTGTGGGACTTCGCGGCGGGTTCGCGCGTGCTCACCGAGGCCGGCGGCACCAGTTTCACACTGGACGGCGCGCCCGTATTCGTGGCTCGACTGGAAACACGTTCAGCGGTTGCATCACCGGATCCAAGGCTGGCGCAAACCTGGCTGGATTGGTTGCGCAATCCCGCCTAAGTGACTGTCAATTGCCGCCCGCGGCACGCGAACTCAGCGCGGGAAAATCCTTGGCGTATTTATGAATCCATTCCTGCGCGGCCTGTTCTCCGGTCAATTGGCGTCCCTCGCGTGTAAGCACCTCACGCTTGTAGTGCTCGATGTGACAGATCTGTTCGACCATGCGCGCGCGGAATTCGTCCTGAGACGCGAGAAACTCGACGCCAATCAGATAGTGATCCCGCATCGGCCGACACCAACTCACGCGACAAGGTGCCTCGAAAGACGGTTCTACGCAGGTAATCTGCACCCGAATGATGGTTTCGGGTTCGAGCGCGGTGGCGGCACTGAATGACAAGCCGCCACAACTGACATCATGAAGTTTGCGGGTCTCGATCGAGGACACCGGCTCTTGCCGGAACTCGATGGGGATATCCGATGGATGTCTTATATAACTTCGCATACCGACTCGCCTCCGTCGCACGCGATACAGCCTGAATTAGACTGTCAAACTTCTGCATATATCAGGCCACCCGCGGAACATCCCGTTCCGCACTTACCCCTGATACAACCATAGCTACAACCATAGTCGCGATTTGTTAGTCGACCAGCCAGCCCTGCAAGGCCTCGATCAGACTTTGCGCCTGGTCCTTGCTGGAGATGTTGAATTTGGACTTCTGCATATACTCGCCATTGCGTTTCTGATAGCGGCGGATGGTGTAGCGGTCCGGGCCGTAGTCGTTCTTGGCCTTGTCCCAGTCCTGATAGCGGTAAATGACCGTGGACCACGCGCCCTTGGACAGAATCTTCTTGTCCAGTTCTTTGACGACCAACACACCGTCTTCTTCGTAGTTGACGGTCAGATCATTTACTTCCGAAGCCATAGACAAGACATCTCCAAAGTCGTTTGCATGCGGTGCGCGAAGTATACATGGGCTGGGCAGCACAATCGTCAAATCACGATATTGCGACGGCGATCACCTCAAGGCCCTCTGCGGCAGTGTCGCTAACAGTTCCAGGAGAAATCGCACAACACACTGAATCAGCGGGGCAAATGACAGCTTCTGTGAGGTGCTTGGCAGAATCCGTGTGACCGGCTGCCGCTTATCCGACACGCCTCCACAGTAGTCTGAGATTATAGGTTAATCGGCATTTCGCCCGGCCACGCCGGAAGGATGCCCATGCAACAGCGAGGCACGCGAACATGTGCGCGAGCATATACGAACACAAACCCCGGCAGCCGCCCCAAACCCAAGGCGAAGAGCGCCCCTTGGCCACGTCCCTGTTCAGCGGCGAGGCCCGGTTGCGCGAACTCGAACATCTGGCCGACACCGCCCGCAAGGTTCGCGACCAAGCGGCCGCCGAGTTGACCCGTGGCAGCGGCGCCGCCCATCACATAGCCCGCGAGCGGATCGCGGCTGCCGAGCGGATGCTGCGCAAAGCACAACAGGAAATGGCTGAACTGCGCGCACAGCTAGCGCAACCCGTCACCGGTATCGATGCGGCCGAAACCACAATCACGTCGCAGGATTTCGAACTGGCCGTGCTGTTGGGACATAACAAAGGCCGCTTCAATCAAGTCGGTGGGGCACATGCCCCCCTGGAATTGCAGCAAGATACTGCCCATGGACGGCAGGGCGTGGGCACCTCCAAAGAAGGCGCCCGTCACCCCCAAACGTATGCCACAACCAAGTCGAGCATGTCCGGTAAACGCACCTGGACATTTGGCCTGCTGCTTGTCGTGGGACTCGGACTCGGGGCGTTCGGCACCTATGCGATGCTCAATCACAGCGTTATGACCGATGCCACTCAGCTTGTACGCGATGGCACTGTGCAACTGATTATCCGGCTCCGCGCCTTACTGCCCACCACTGATGCCAGCGGCCACACGACCGCAAAAGCGGCGTTCAGTGCGGCGGACAATCCTCACCGCCGACAGCCGATCTGAACGCCCTCCCCAACGCGACATACCGAACACCCCATTACATACGCTGCCACGCCCCTCTCCACAGCGGCTATAAACCTAAAGATTGTGCAGTAACTCAGCCGCCGACTGTCTCGCGCCCTTCACACCGCCCTGCTAGACTAGCCCCACATTGAATGCGCCGCCTACGCGCATACGCATCGACTCGAAACACCCATCCAAACACGAGGTAGTCCGCAATGAGTGCACAACTGTCCGTCCCCGTCGATGGCGAGGGCTTTTTGGTCAACCGTGATGACTGGTCCGAGGAAGTCGCCCGCCAACTCGCCCAGGCCGAGGGCATGGAG
>JACRMO010000220.1 GCA_016214925.1 Gammaproteobacteria bacterium | reverse complement strand
GCACAAAGGATGGATACTCAAAGAACATCACCACCTTTAAAAAATTTGTCGCACAGTATACAGAGAAACCCTAGCCACTGGTTCGTGCGGGCGCCATTGGACGGCAGGCCGTTTCCTGAAATGTCATTGGCCGGTGCCGCACTACCATGCCGTGAACCCAAGCTATCGCAAAGCGCTTCAACCCAGGCTACTGCTTCACAACTCCACCACGAGCCCCGTCACCGTCTGGAACCCGCGCGGTAGTTTGTTGCCGCGTTCGCCGCGCGCACTGCGGTACTCGTCCAACTCTCCGCCCTTGAGTTTCAGATAGCGCTTGCCGCATTGCACCATCAGTGTGTTGCCGGCACTCACTACGACGGCGCCGAGGACGAACTCCTCGCGCGCCGCGACCTTCTTGCCGGGGATGGCGAGGAACTTGTCGCCCTTGCCGCGCGCCATCTGGGTGAGTTCATTCATGGCGCATACCAACAGACGGCCGGTATTGGTGACAGCGGCGAGCGCATCTTTCTGCGCATCGGTGATGCGCTGCGGTGGCAACACTTTCGCGCCGTCGGGGACGTTGAGCACGGTCTTGCCGTTCTTGTTCTTGGCGTAGAGGTCTTCGAGTTTGGCGATGAAGCCGTAGCCGGCGTCGCTGGCGATCAGGTAGAGATCTTCGGGGTTGCCGAACATCAGGCCGACGAACAGCGCGCCGTCGGGCGGGCTCAATCTGCCGGTGAGTGGTTCGCCATGACCGCGTGCCGAGGGCAGCGAATGCGCCGGCAGTGAATAAGTGCGTCCGGTGGAATCCAGGAATACGGCAAGCTGATTGCTGCGGCCGGTGGCGCTGGCGAGGAAGGCATCGCCGGATTTGTAGGCGAGCGCGGCGGCATCGACTTCGTGGCCCTTGCCGGCGCGCACCCAGCCCTTCTCGGACAACACGATGGTGAGCGCCTCGCTGGGCAGCAGCGCGGTTTCGTCCAGGGCTTGGGCTGCGCCGCGCGCGACCAGCGGTGAACGACGTGCGTCGCCGTATTTTTCGGCGTCGTCGCTGATCTCCTTACGGATGAGTTGTTTCAGGCGGCGGCTGGAGGCGAGCGTCTTTTCCAGATCATCGCGTTCTTCGGCGAGTTCCTTCTGCTCGGCGCGGATCTTCATCTCTTCCAGTCGCGCGAGTTGGCGCAGGCGCGTGTCGAGGATGTAGTCGGTCTGCTCCTCGGTGAGCGCGAAGCGTTTCATCAAGACCTGCTTGGGTTCGTCCTCGGTGCGAATGATGTGAATCACTTCATCGAGATTCAGAAACGCGATCAGCAGGCCATCGAGCAGGTGCAGGCGGCGGACAATCTTTTCCAGGCGGTATTCCAGTCGTCGGCGCACGGTGGTGGTGCGGAACTCCAGCCACTCACTGAGGATGCCGCGCAGATCCTTGACCTGCGGACGGCCGTTGATACCGATGATGTTGAGATTGATGCGGTAGCTGCGTTCCAGATCGGTGGTCGCGAACAGGTGCGACATCAGCGCCTCGACATCGACGCGGTTGGAACGCGGCACGATCACCAGACGTGTGGGATTCTCGTGATCGGATTCGTCGCGCAGATCCTCGACCATCGGCAGCTTTTTGTTGTTCATCTGCGCCGCGATCTGTTCCAGGATCTTGCTGCCCGACACTTGATACGGCAGCGCGGTGATGACGACGTCACCCTGATCCAGTTCATAGCGCGCGCGCAGGCGCACTGAGCCGTTGCCGGTGCTGTACATCTGCATAATCTCTTCGCGCGAGGTGATGATCTCCGCCTCGGTGGGGAAATCCGGCGCCTGGATGTGTTCGCACAATTGCGCAAGCGTGGTGTTGGGATCTTCCAGCAGACGGATGGTGGCGGCGGCGACTTCGCGCAGGTTGTGCGGCGGGATGTCGGTGGCCATGCCCACGGCAATGCCGGTGGCGCCGTTCAACAACACATTCGGCAGACGCGCCGGCAACAACGTGGGTTCATCCAGTGTGCCGTCGAAGTTGGGCACCCAGTCGACTGTGCCCTGCCCGAGTTCCTGTAACAGCAGTTCGGCATATGGCGACAGCCGCGATTCGGTGTAGCGCATGGCGGCGAAGGATTTCGGATCGTCCGGCGAGCCCCAGTTGC
Organism: Gammaproteobacteria bacterium; assembly: GCA_016214925.1. Classification (GTDB taxonomy): domain Bacteria; phylum Pseudomonadota; class Gammaproteobacteria; order Thiohalobacterales; family Thiohalobacteraceae; genus JAHJQQ01. The sequence goes on along the minus strand of JACRMO010000220.1, from coordinate 7,352 downwards.
CCTGACCGTCGATCAACGGATAACGGTACGAGAACGGCCGGGCCATGAGCACCATGGCCTCGTAACAGGCCGAGTCGCCGTGCGGATGGAACTTGCCGAGCACGTCACCGACGGTGCGCGCGGATTTCTTGTATTTGGCGGTCGCCGCCAGTCCCAGTTCGGACATGGCGTAGACGATGCGCCGTTGCACCGGTTTGAGACCGTCGCCGATATGCGGCAGCGCGCGGTCGAGGATGACGTACATGGAATAATCCAGGTACGCCTTTTCGGTGAAGATGCGCAGCGGCAGGCGCTCGATGCCTTCGAAATTCAGTTCGGTGTCTTGCATGGTGGCCCCGGATCGTCAGGCTGGATCGTGACGGGGGGCCATGATACACGGTGGGGAGAAAAAATGGGGTCAGAGACGAATTAGTAACCGCCTGTGGTAACGGCTAATCCGTGGCGGTGGAATTCGTCTCTGACCCCATTTTTTCTGCCGACGGTCACATCCGCGCCAGCTCGCGGCCGCGAAGATATTGCGCGGTGATGTCGATGATCTCGCCGTAGCCGAGCACGGCGCTGATCTGCTCGTGCAGCTTGCCGGCGCGGTGTCGCGACTGGTTGCGGATGGACTCGATGGCGCCATCCAGATCCGCCTTGTTGAATTCCAGCGTATAGGTCGCCATGAGTTTGAAGATGCGGTGCTCGGGCGCCGCCAGCGCCGCCGCGAGGAAGGCCTCGCGCTGCGTGTCGTCGGTGAACTCGAACTCGGTGGCGACGCGCAGGCCGGTGGCCTGGCGATAGGCATACACCTCGATCTCGATGGGCGACGGACGCTGCTGCTGTTGCGCGGCCTCGCGCGCCATCTGGCCCATCTGCTGATACAAGGCCAACACCAGACGCGATTCCGACAGCCAGGCGAAATCGAGTTGCCCGCCCGATTGTACAGGGGCATCGCGGAAAAACTCCGCCAGCGCGCATTTGCCCTCGGGTATGGCCACGGCCTGCAGCTGACCACCGCCTTCTTCGCGACGGGCGATGAAGAACGGCAGCGTGCCGGCGTTCTCGGCGGCGGTGCCTTCATAGATACGCGACAAGGTGGCGCCGCGTGTGTCGTTCACATCGACCACGAGTTTATGGCGATTTTTGGTGATGAGCTCGACAAAGAAATCGTCGATCTCGTGTTCGAATTTGTCGCGCATGCGTTCCAGCATGAGGGTGGTGGTGCCGTCGCGCGCATCGATCTTGACGACCCTATATAGCACCTTGGACAGGTCGAGGCTGGGACGTTTCGCTTGCAGACTGATGAGCGCAACCTTGATCTCGTCGCCCACGGAAACCGCGAGCGGCTGTTCGAGACGGATCGACAAGCCCCGCTTGGAAATGTCCCGGGTACGCCCCTTCATCTTGCCGGTATGGGCGTTGATCTCCACGGCGGTCTCGGCGAGATAGCGGTCTTCGCGCCGCCGCTCGACATAACCGAAGCGGATCAACTCCGGGGCCGGCATGACCGCCAGACGCTCAATCTCGGTATACAGCGGCAACTGCACACGCGCACCGCCGACCCAGCACTTCACACCCTCCACGTCGATCTGCCCGCGCTCGGTACCGGTGAACACATCGAAGGCCGAGCGCATCTGCGTGGTGATATCGATGACCGTCGCCGCAAAGTACAGCCCGGCCACCCGATCGCGCAGGGCCGTCACTTCGCTCTCGGATTTCTCCTGGAGTCGCACGGCCAACATATCGAACTTGCTGGGACTGATGGGTTGCATAGGGACATTCGATATAATGACCTTGGCGACGCAATGTTCCTCGTGCGCCAGGGTGAAGCGCAGCATGTTCTGCAATTCGTGCGCATCCTTAAGTTCGAAATCGGTGACGGAATGCAGCCGGTACTCGTTACCGACCTTCTCCCGGTACAACAAGAGCAGACATTCGCGGTGCTCGCTCAGATGCTGGAGACGATCCGGCAGACACAGGGACGAGAAATCGTAATTATCGACGTCGTTGCGGAAGAAATGCGCGAACGGTTGGTTGCCGTTGGTCACGGCGACCGCCTGGGTACTCAACAGTCCATCTTGATCGCGGCTGGCAAAGAACGCCAACTGCATTTCGCTCTCGGAATACAGGCGTTCATATAACCAGGAACATACCGACCAGTAATCGTCCTCGACATCCAGCTTATATTTATGTTTGTAGCGCGTGATCAGTTCGCCGATAAACGCGGCAAAACCGTCGGGGGCGCTGTCGGCCAGCAACTGCACGCGCAGATAACATTCCACATCGCGTTGTTCGCTGGCGACGATACGATAACGCAAATGCGTGAGGGCTAGGCGTGGTTCCTGCTCTTGCAGAGCGGGAAAACCGATCTGCATCTCCGCACCGGCCACGAAGCGGTAGATGCCCTTTAGAACGATCTGCAAGCCGCCGACCGAAAGGTCTCGGGTGGTGCCGTTGTAGGTCTGCCCGTTGGCCTGAATCTGCACCGTGGTCACATATTGCAGACGCTCTTCGCAGCGACGTTTGAAATAGCCCAGCGGAATCAGCTCCGGCTGGTAGAGTTCGGCGGCGACTTCGCGACCCGTGCTGCCTGGGGATTCCTGCGCCCCCGCCGCGGTGGCGCGCGTGGCGGCGGTGGTAACGCGTTCCTGCTGGTTTTTGCGCTGGGCCGCCAGCTCGCGGGCGTTCTGCGCGTCGCGCATGGCGCGGTTGGTGTGACTGCCGTTGACGATGGCCTCGTAGGTGCCCACCGTAAACATGCCGCTGTAGGACTTGAGGCCTTCCTGATAGAGACCGTAGGAGGTATCGTCCAGATAGAACTCACGGTTGTGCAGCATATAGCGCTGGCACTCGGCCGGCACCTTGCCGCGCATGTCGATGGTTTCGAAGCACGGTTTGCGGATGCGCTTCTCTTCCATCTTGTGCAGGAACAGCCCGGTCTCCGAGCCCTCGGTGACCCGTTCGACGACCAGCTCTTTATCCCGCGCGCCCGCATGCGCCCGGCGATAGTGTTTGACGGTGATCTCTGCCATAGGACCGGTGCCCCCACACCGCTGCACAGGCCGCCCGACCGGCTTCAACTAATTGAATTCCGTATGGTCGAGCGACATATCCGTAAACGCGGGGCGACCCAAAATAACCGGGGCCGCCCACGCATCCTCAGATATCGGCCAGATCCCCGCGTTTCTCCAGCCAAGCACGGCGATCGGCCACGCGCTTGTATCGGGATTGATGGTGGTCTCGCGCAGTTGCAGGGGGTTCATTTCGCCGAGGCCCTTGAAGCGCTGCATGCCGATCTTGCCTTTGATCTTTTCGGCGGCGATGCGATCGAGCACGCCCTGTTTCTCGGCGTCATCGAGCGCGTAGAACACCTGCTTGCCGACGTCGATGCGGTACAGCGGCGGCATGGCGACATACACATGACCGGCATCGACCAGCGGCTGGAAGTGCCGCAGGAAGAGTGCGCACAACAGCGTAGCGATATGCGCGCCGTCGGAATCGGCGTCGGCGAGGATACACACCTTGCCGTAACGCAGGCTCTTGAGATCGTCCGAGCCGGGATCGACACCGATGGCGACGGAGATGTCATGCACCTCCTGCGAGGCAAGCACCTCGGCGGAATCCACTTCCCAGGTGTTCAGGATCTTGCCGCGCAACGGCATGATCGCCTGGAATTCACGGTCGCGCGCCTGTTTGGCGGAACCGCCGGCGGAATCGCCCTCGACCAGGAACAGTTCAGTGCGGGAGGAATCGCCCGAGGTGCAATCGGCCAACTTGCCGGGCAAGGCCGGACCGGAGGTGACCTTCTTGCGCACCACTTTCTTGCCCGCGCGCAAGCGGCTCTGGGCATTGCCGATGGCGAACTGCGCAATGCGTTCGCCGGCCTCGGTGTGCTGGTTGAGCCACAGACTGAAAGCGTCTTTGACTACGCCGGAGACGAACGCCGCGCACTCGCGCGATGACAGCCGTTCCTTGGTCTGGCCGGAGAACTGCGGGTCTTGGAGTTTCACCGAGAGGATATAACTGCACCGGTCCCAGACATCTTCCGGGGTGATGCGCACGCCGCGCGGCAACAGATTGCGAAACTCGCAGAACTCGCGGATCGCCTCGGTCAATCCGGTGCGCAGACCGTTCACATGCGTGCCGCCTTGCGCGGTCGGAATCAGGTTCACATAGCTCTCGCCGACCGGCTCGCCCTCTTCCGGCAGCCACACCACCGCCCACTCGGCGGCCTCGCGATTGCCGGCGAGATTACCGACGAAGGGTTCCTCGGGCAGGCGCTCGACCTCGCCCAACGCATCGACCAGATAATCGCGCAGACCGTCTTCGTAATACCACTCCTCGCGCTCGTCACCGGCTTCATCAAAGAATTTCACGCGCAGACCGGGGCACAACACCGCTTTGGCGCGCAATACATGCTTGAGGCGCGGGATGGAGAATTTGTTCGAGTCGAAGTATTTCGGATCGGGCCAGAAGCGCACCGTAGTGCCGGTGTTCTGCTTGCCGACCGTGCCGACTTCTTTCAGATCGGAGGCCTTGTCGCCGCCGGCGAAGGCGATGTGATATTCCTTGCCGCCACGGCGCACCCACACGTCGAGTTGTTTGGACAGCGCGTTCACCACCGACACGCCGACGCCGTGCAGGCCGCCGGAGAACTGGTAATTCTTATTGGAGAATTTGCCGCCCGCGTGCAGGCGCGTGAGGATCACCTCAACGCCGGGCACGCCTTCTTCGGGATGGATGTCGACCGGCATGCCGCGACCGTCGTCGCGCACCTCCAGCGAGCCGTCTTTGAACAGCGTTACCTCGATGCTCTTGGCATGCCTCGCGATGGCCTCGTCGACGCTGTTGTCGACGACCTCCTGGGCGAGATGATTCGGCCGCGTGGTGTCGGTATACATGCCCGGGCGCTTGCGCACCGGGTCGAGTCCGCTCAGGACTTCAATGGAAGAGGCGTCGTAGTTGGAGCTCATGGCACTCGATATTCAGAATTCAGTAGGATGTCGCGCCGACAGTCGGGGCGCTCAATCAGTCGGCGTCACGCGGCACACCATAGCGCATGCGCTTGAGCATCTCATCGCGCTGCAGCGGCCCTACCTTGGCGTTACACAGGTAATAGCGGAACAACTGCTCGCGATAGCGCTCAAAACCCACACCGCGGATCGGCCGCCAAGGCGTTTCGCCCAACGACTGCCACGCACCGCCACGGGTACCGTAGGCATAGCTGCGCCATTCCTGCGTGGTGCAGCGGATACCCTCGTAAAACAGGTTTTCCGTGCCCGTCGGAGAACGCAGCAGGAGCGCATAACGCACGACCCCTTCATCGCCGAGCGTCAGCGACGGTTCGTCGATGAACATCTGCATGCTGGAACCGGCGATCTGCACGGGCACCGCGACATAATGACTGCCGTCAGGGTAGGCCGGCAAATTTCCGAGCTGTTCCTTCCAGGGTTCGCGCTCGACGAAGTCGAATTTCACACCCTCGTCCTCCGCCAAACTCACCTGCGGCTGACATATCCATAGGCATGCGAGCAGCACACCAAGCCGATACCGACGCGCGGGGTTCAGGAACATGGCAATGACGGCGACCTCCCAGGTGAACGCAGGCGGCATTCTAGAAGGGATTGGCGACGACGACCAGCTATCTCGGTCGTACGTCGCACCGCGCTGAGGGATGAGGGCTACCGGCCGGGATTAGATCAGGCGAAATCGGTGAGCAGTGCGGTATGCACCGATTCCGCGACGGGTGTCACGGCCTGGCGATACTCGGGATGATCGATGCCCATGCCGATGGGCGCGCCCCGCTTGGCGGCCGCGACCATCGCCGGCGTCAGTTCGAAGCGCATGAAATGCACCGCGGAGGTCTTCTCGGCCGTGTCGCGTTCCATGTCTTCGTCGGCGATGGCGAATACCCGATCGGCAGCACCGATCTGTACCCAGACACGGTCCTCGATACCAACCAGCTTGGCCAGCATTTCGCGCCGCTCGTCCGGATCCGGCACCTCGATCATGAAGGTCGCCTTCCAGTTGCCGCCATCCGGGACCAACGGATTGTAGGCATCCAATTCATCCTGGATGCCCGCCGTCTCGAAGATGCGTTCGATGCGCAGCATCTCCTGAATCTGATACTGCATGGTCAGCCGGTCTTCGAAATACAGCGTGGCCCACTCACCGATGTGTACCTGACGGTTTTGCTTGTGGGCGAGTACGCGGGCGCGAAACTCGTTGCGCAGCTCGGCATATTTTTCCAGGGAGTACAGATCGTCCCGGCTCAGTTTCGCGGCATTCATAACGGTCTCCAGCGACGTATTCAGTCCTGATGTTTGTGTTCAAGATCGACAATCGGCTTGTCGGTGAACAGATAGTCCCGCAGTTCCTTATCGAACTTGGGATCGTGGCGGCGAATCCACTCCAACACCATCGCCGCATGTTCCTTCTCTTCATCGCGGTTGTGCGCCAGAATCGCCTTTAAATCCGGATCGGCGCAGGCGTCGACGCGCTGTTGATACCAGTCGATTGCCTCCAGCTCTTCCATCAGCGAGACGATGGCGCGATGCATGTCGCGGGTTTGCGTGGTCAGTTCCGCGATCGGTTCGTGATAGCCTTCATTAGCCATGCTGTCAGTTCCTGTGTTGATTAGATGCCATAGGCGTGACGCAGCAGCGTCAGTGGATGTTCGGGAAGACGTCCATCACGCAGACCGTTCTCGATCTGATGGCCGGCCATGGGACAGTCGCTGCTGTAATGATCGGCGTTGCTCTGCGTGACACGATTGACCACCGGCTTGCAGATTTTCATCGAAATCTCGTGGAACTCGCTCTTCACTGCGTACGTGCCATCATGACCGGAGCAACGCTCGATGGCCTGCACCTCGGTATCCGGCACCAGTTGCAGCATTTCCTTGGTCTTGAGGCCGATGTTCTGCACGCGCAAATGACACGGCACATGATAGGCGATGGTGCCGAGCGAATGTTTGAAATCGGTTTTCAGCTTGTCGTGCTTGTGCCGCAGCATCAGATATTCGAAGGGATCGTAAATGGCGTCGCGCACCTTGGCGACGTCGGCATCGTTCGGGAACATCAGCGGCAGTTCCTGTTTGAACATCAGCACGCAGGACGGCACCGGCGCGACGATATCCCAGCCAGCATCGATGAGTGCGAGCAGCTGCGGGATGTTGGCATCCTTGGCGGCGGCAACCGCGTCGAGATCGCCAAGCTCCAACTTGGGCATGCCGCAGCAACGCTCTTTTCCGACCAAGCGCACGGGAATGCCATTGTGCTCGAACACCGCGACCAGATCGGCGCCGATCTGCGGTTCGTTGTAATTGCCATAACAGGTTGTGAATAACGCGACCTTGCCGCGTGTTGGCC
>JACRMO010000219.1 GCA_016214925.1 Gammaproteobacteria bacterium | reverse complement strand
GTCCCCTCTCCCTTGAGGGAGAGGGACAGGGTGAGGGTGAAGACGATCGAATATCCCTCACCCCAACCCTCTCCCAAGGGGAGAGGGAGTTATTGAAAGCGATTGGATTGTTATGTTCACAGGCATCATCCAAGCAGTCGGTGAAATCGCGGTGCTGGAACCGCAGGGCGGCGACCTGCGTCTGCGCGTACGCACCGGCAAGCTGGATCTCGGCGATGTACAACTGGGCGACAGCATCGCCGTGAGCGGCGTGTGTCTGACCGCCGTCGCATTGCCGGGCGATGGTTTCTGGGCCGATGTCTCGGGCGAGACGCTGGCGCACACGATCATCGGCGATTGCAAATCCGGCGAGCGCGTGAATCAGGAAAAGGCGCTGACACCGACCACGCGCCTCGGTGGACATCTGGTCAGTGGTCATGTCGATGGTGTGGGTGAAGTGATCGAGCGCACACGCGACGCGCGTTCGGAACGGTTCCGCATCCGCGCGCCGCAGGAACTGGCGCGTTACATCGCGCAGAAAGGCTCGATCTGCGTCGACGGTGTGAGCCTGACGGTGAATGCCGTCGAGGGCAGTGTGTTCGAGCTGAACATCGTGCCGCACACACTCGCCGAGACCACGCTCGACGCTTACCGGCCGGGTCGCCGGGTGAATCTGGAAGTGGATTTGATCGCGCGCTATCTGGAACGCCTGCTGCTCGGTGATGCCCAAGCGGCTGGGGCGAGCGGTCAGGGTATTTCGCTGGATTTTTTGCGCGCGCATGGTTTCGCGCGCGACTAAGCATTATCTCGGAGTCAGCATGGCATTGAACACAGTCGAAGAACTCATCGAAGATCTGCGGTCGGGCAAGATGATCATTCTGATGGATGACGAGGATCGTGAGAACGAAGGTGATCTGGTCATGGCCGCGTCCAAGGTACGTCCGGAAGATATCAATTTCATGGCCAAATACGGTCGCGGGCTGGTGTGCCTGACGCTCACGCGCGAGCGCTGCCGGCAGTTGAAACTGCCGCTGATGGTCAACGACAACAACTCGCCGCACACGACCAATTTCACCGCATCGATTGAAGCGGCGGAAGGCGTGACCACCGGCATTTCGGCGCAGGACCGCGCGGTGACGATTCAAGCCGCAGTCGCCGCCGGCGCCAAGCCGAGCGATATCGTCATGCCGGGACATATTTTCCCGCTCATGGCCCAGGCCGGCGGCGTGCTCACGCGCGCCGGTCACACCGAGGCCGGTTGTGATCTGGCGCGCTTGGCCGGACTCGAACCCGCTGCGGCCATCGTCGAGATCCTCAACGAAGACGGCACCATGGCACGGCGTCCCGATCTGGAAGCCTTCGCGCAAGAACACAAGCTCAAGATCGGTACGATTGCCGACCTGATCCACTATCGCATCGAAAACGAGAAGACCCTCGAACGCGTCGCCGAGTGCGATCTGCCGACCGAATTCGGCGACTTCCGGCTGGTGGCGTTCGAGGACTCCATCGACAAGGATGTGCATCTGGCGCTGATCTACGGCGAACTGGATGTGCAACAGCCCGTGTTGGTGCGCGTGCATGTGCAGGGCATGTTGTGCGATCTGCTCGGCGCGAAGACCGGCGATTGCGGCTGGCCGTTGCGGCATGCGCTGGAACGGGTGGCGCGCGAGGGCAGTGGCGTAGTGATCGTGCTCGGCAAGCCGGAAGATCCGGTTTCTCTGGTGCGGCGCATCCATCATTACGCCGAGGATGGCCCGCACAGCGAAGCACCGCGGCGCGGTGGCCGCGAGGAACTGCGTACCTACGGTCTCGGCGCGCAGATTGTGGCGGAACTCGGCGTCACGCGCATGTGCGTGTTGTCGGCGCCGAAGAAAATGCACGGCATCACCGGCTTCGGCCTGGAGGTTGTCGAGTACGTGCCTTGCGACTGATGGAGTATCCGATAGACGGAACTCATTACGTAGCCCGGGTTTCACTCCGTTCAACCCAGGCTACACCTACGCCAGACAGTATGGTTTAGAATCGAAACACTTAACTTTAAGGATGCTTGAATCATGAGCAAAATGACTGAGATCGAAGGCCAGCTCCAGGTGCGCGGTGCGCGCATCGCCCTGCTGGTGGCGCGCTTCAACAGCTTCGTGGTGGACAGTCTGCTGGCGGGCGCGGTGGATTGCCTCAAGCGCCACGGTGCGGATGCACAGGACATGACCATCGTGCGTGTACCCGGCGCGTTCGAGATGCCGTTGGTGGCGAAGCAGTTGGCGGCATCCAAGAAATACGATGCCATTATCGCCTTGGGCGCGGTGATCCGCGGTGGCACGCCGCATTTCGAGTATGTCGCCGGTGAATGCACCAAAGGTCTCGCCAGTGTCGGCATGGAGTTCGATATTCCAGTTGCGTTTGGTGTGCTGACGGTCGACAGCATCGAACAGGCCATCGAACGCGCCGGTACCAAGGCCGGCAACAAGGGCGTCGAAGCGGCCATGTCCGCGATCGAGATGATCGACCTGCTCAAGCGGCTGGGGGCTTGATGGCCGACAGCGCAGCCACCGGCCCCGGACGGTTTTCGACCGCCGCGCGCGGCAAGGCGCGCCGGTTGGCCATGCAGGCGATTTATCAATGGCAGATGACTGCGCAAGACGCCACGGATATCCTCGCGCAGTTTTTGGCCGACGAGGACAACCGCGGTGTCGATGCCGAGTATTTCGAGGCACTGGTGCGCGGTGTGGTGCAGGGACATATAGCGCTGGATGCATTGCTTGCACCGACGCTCGCACGGCCGCTCGACGAGGTCGATCCGGTGGAGCGCGCGGTGTTGCGCGTGGCGGCCTTCGAACTGCAACAGCGTCTGGATGTGCCGTATCGGGTGGTGCTCAACGAGGCGGTGGCGCTGGCCAAGAAATTCGGTGCCGAGCAGGGCCACACCTTTGTCAATGCCGCGTTGGACAAGCTGGCGCGTGAACTGCGCGCGGTGGAGATGCGCTAAGGGCGGTCTGGGTCTGCCCCCTGTTCGTGCTGGGTATTCACACCAAAGCACGCGAAGAGCGCCAAGAGATTTTATTGATAGATTCCTTTGCGATCTTTGCGTGCTTTGGTGTGAATGAGTACTTAACTCGGGTCTGACCCCGTTCGCAGAGACCACCATGCCCCTCGCCGAATTCTCCCTCATCGATCGTTTCTTCGCCGCCCATGCGATGCGACGCGCCGATGTCGCGCTCGGTATCGGCGACGATGCCGCCGTGGTCGATGTGCCCGCGGGCGAACAACTGATCGTCGCGGTGGATACGCTGGTGGCCGGCGTGCATTTTCCGGACAGCGCCACAGCAGCGGATATCGGCCATAAAGCCTTGGAATTCGCGCGGGGTTTCTTTGCGCTGGCCGAACGCTTCCAGGTCGAGCTCATCGGCGGCGACACTACGCGCGGGCCGCTGTGTGTGTCGGTGCAGATTCTGGGCACGCTGCCGCGTGGTCGGTCTATGTTGCGCACGGGTGTGCGTGTCGGCGACCACGTCTTCGTCTCCGGCAATCTGGGCGATGCTGGATTGGCCTTGCGCCTGTTGCAGACGCAAGGCTCATGCGCCGATGACGTCCGCACCGCAGTGGACGCGCGACTGCATCGGCCCGAGCCGCGTGTGGCGCTGGGTGAACGTTTGCGCAGTCTGGCCAGTGCCGCCATCGATGTGTCGGATGGACTGCTGGCCGATCTCGGTCATATCCTGGAACGCAGCGGCGTGGGTGCGATGGTGTGGGTCGATCGCCTGCCGCGTTCGACGGCGTTTCAATCCTGTGTGTCGCCGCAGACACCCGAATGGTTCGAGCTGCCGCTCGCGGCGGGCGACGATTACGAAATCTGTTTCACCGCCGCGCCGGAACAGACGGCCGCGTTGCAGACATTGGCGCGTGAGCTCGATGTGCCGATCACGGCGGTCGGCGTGATCGAGGCGGAACCGGGTCTGCGTTGTTGCACCGACGACGGTCGCGACTTCCAGCCGACGCGGCGCGGCTCTGAACCTTTTGATTGAGTCGGGAACGATTCCACGATGAAAGGCACACCTCCACCCATCTCACCGACGCTGTTGCGTGATCCCGGGCACCTGCTCGCGTTGGGTTTCGGCAGTGGCTTGGCGCCGCGCGCGCCCGGCACCTTCGGCACGCTGGTGGCGGTGCCCGTGTACCTGCTATGCGCGCAATTACCGTTCATGATCTATCTGCTGGTCGTGGCCGCCGCGTTCGTTCTCGGCGTGTATCTGTGCGGGCGTACCGCCCGGGCGCTCGGCGTACACGATCACCCGGGCATCGTCTGGGACGAGGTGGTCGGTTATCTGCTGACCATGGCCTGGGCACCGTCGGGTTGGTCATGGGTCGTGCTCGGTTTCATTTGCTTCCGGCTGTTCGACATTCTCAAGCCCTGGCCGATCCGCGTGTTGGATCGCTCCGTACATGGCGGGCTGGGCATCATGATCGACGATGTGTTGGCGGGTGTGCTGGCGGCAGCGTGCCTGGTCGGTTTCGCATATGTGCTGGGCTAGCAGCCCACCGGACAGCGCCGCATAATCCCCGCCATGTACCTCACACATGGCCATCATCCGTCAGTCGTATCTCGGTGCCTTGCCGGTGCGCTGTTGCTGCTCGTTGCAACGACACAGGTGCACGCGGCGGATATCGAAGTCCTGGCGCTGTTCCGCGATCAGGCGGTCATTCGTGTGGACGGTCAGCGCTACAAGCTCGCGTCGGGCGAGTCCACTCCCGAAGGTGTCCGCCTCGTGAGCGCGGATGCCACGGGTGTCGTGCTGGAACACGCGGGCGTCACGCGCAGCTATCCACTGGGCGCGAAGTTGCGCACCGGCTATCGGCAGACCGCTGGGGATGAGGTGCGCGTTTACCGTGATCCACAGGGCATGTTCACCACAGTAGGTTCCATCAAGGGTATGCCGGTCACTTTCCTGGTCGATACCGGTGCCACGTCCATTGCCATGAATGCCGCGCAGGCGCGCCGTCTGGGCATCGATTTCCGGGTCGAGGGCGAGCGTGGCGCGGTGATGACCGCGTCGCGGGCCGAACCGGTGTATCGCGTCATGCTGGACACGGTGCGGGTCGGTACTATCCAATTGCACAACGTCGAAGCGGTGGTGCTGGACGGTCCGCAGCCGCAACAGACGTTGCTGGGGATGTCGTTCCTGGGGCGGCTGGATATGCAAAACGACGGCGAGCACCTGACCCTGCGCAGGAAATACTGACAGAAGGACCCTCATGTCGAACGACCCTCTGGATCTACAGCTCAACGTGGGCGATACGCTGCAATTGCAGTTTGCGGCCGACGACAGTCAGCGCAAGCATGCGACCAAGGTGCTCGGTTATCTGCCGGGCAAGAGTCTGCTGGTCACCACCCCGCGCATCGACGGCCGGGTGATGATGGTGCGTGAAGGGCAGCCGGTGGTGGTGCGCATGCTGTCCGGCAACAGCGTGTATGCCTTCAATACGCAGATTCTGGCGAGCTGTCTCAAGCCGTTCGCCTACATGCATCTTACGTATCCCGGCGACATCGAGCGCATCGTGGTGCGCAAGGCCATGCGCGTCTCGACCGACCTGGAGGCCAATATCGCGCGGGTCACCGCCGATGATCCCAAGGCAAATGCGATCGCCAAGGGTATGATCAAGGACATCAGTACCTCTGGTGCGATGCTGTTGGCCGATACCTCTATGGGACAGAGCGGTGATCTGCTCATGCTGACCTTGCGCGTCCCGGTGGCGGGCGTGCAGAAATACCTGAAGATATCTTCGATCATCCGCTCTCTGCGCGAGAACCCCGGCGTTGGATTCCTGCACGGCGTCGAGTTTCAGCTGCTGGAAGAGATGGACAATATTCTCCTGCACGGCTTTGTCTATGAGCAGTTGCAGAAGCAGAGCGCGGAATGAGCGGTTCGTCCGCAGTCGAATTTTACTTAATGCGTTATTGAGACGAGAGGGGTCGCATGCTGGTTGCTGCCTTCTGCCTCCGAGCTGCGCAAGTCGGCTTCAGGCAGCAACCAGCATGCGACCGGAGACAGTGGGTTTACGCCTGGATTCAGTTCCTGATGCGTGGCATTCCACGTTCCGCCGCTGCCGTTGACTGCGCCGCCTCCGAGCTGCGCAAGTCGGCATCGCAGTCAACGGCAGCGGCGGAGCATGCAAGCCTAACAGCCTGCGGCTGAATTCTTACTTCTTGTCCTTATCATTCACGATCATCGCATACGCCGAGTGATTGTGAATGGATTCGAAATTCTCCGATTCCACCACATAGGCACGCACGCGCTCGTCCCGATTGAAGCACGCGGCGACGTCACGGACCATGTCCTCGACGAATTTTGGATTGTCGTAGGCGCGTTCGGTGACATGCTTTTCATCGGGACGCTTGAGCAAACCATACAGCTCGCAAGAGGCTTCCTGCTCGACCACGTCGATGATCTCCTCGATCCAGATGAAGTCGCGGGTGCGCACGTCGACAGTGACATGCGAGCGCTGATTGTGCGCGCCGCGGTCGGAGATTTTCTTGGAGCAGGGACACAGACTGGTGACCGGTACTACGATCTTGATGTTCAGCTGCGGCTCGCCGTCACGGATCTCGCCGACGAAGGTGACGTCGTAATCCATCAGGCTCTGTACACCCGACACCGGCGCGGCCTTATTGACGAAATACGGGAAGCGCATCTCGATGTGGCCGGCCTCGGCTTCCAGCAGTTCGGTCATCTCGGTCAACATCACTTTGAAGGAGTCGACGGTGATCTCGCGCTCGTGGCGGTTGAGGATCTCCACGAAGCGCGACATGTGCGTGCCCTTGAAGTTGTGCGGCAGGTTCACGTACATGTTGAAGGTGGCGATGGTGTGCTGTTCGCCGCCGGAACGGTCGGAGACACGCACCGGATGACGGATATCCTTGATGCCGACCTTGTCGATGGCGATGCGGCGGGTGTCGGCGCGGCCTTGCACGTCCTCCATGACATCGGGCATTGCCTCGGTGGGACAGCAATCGATAGGTGTGGGCTTGCTCATGGGGCGGCTTCCTCGGCATAGCGGACGCAGGCGCGGTCGGTTTCCCAAAGGGTGACCGAACCGACCCGAACGCGCTCGTTGTTCAGGGTCTGCACCAGTTCGCGGTAGAAATAGGCGGCGATGTTTTCGGCCGTCGGATTGATCTCGGTGAACGGTTCCAACTCGTTCAGATAACGATGATCGAGGCGGTCGCCGAGCGCGCGCGCGGCATTCTTGATGACCTTGAAGTCTACGCCCATGCCGACGGCGTCGAGCGCGTGCACGACGACTTCGACTTCGACCTTCCAGTTATGGCCGTGCATGCGCGCGCAGGCGCCCGGGTAGTCGCGCAGCGTATGTGCGGAGGCGAACTCGGTCAGCACTTTGAGGGTATAGACAGCGGCCACGGGGTAATTCCTGACTAACGGACTAAGATATTAAGCGACTCGCACCCGAGTGACAATCAACGGCGGTACCACTAACCGAGTCCAGATGACGGCGAATGGCTGCCTCGATGCTGGCGGCATCCAAACCACACTCCGCCAGCAGTTGTTCGCGGCTGCCGTGTTCGATGAATCCATCCGGCAGACCCAGATTCAGCGCTCGAATCGTATAGCCCTGTTCGGCGAGGTATTCATTGACCGCGCTGCCCCCAGCGGTAGCGCGTCCAGTGTTTTGTCGACAACAACGCCGGGACCACGTCCGCGCGGATAGCGTACTGCCGCCGGACCGGGATGCCGTTGCGCGGTGCACAGCATCTGCCGGCACTCGTTCTCGTCGGCAGGTGCCATGACGATCAGATTCGGCACGCAGCGCAGATAGGATAGATCGAAGCTGCCGGCATGCGTGGGGCCATCGGGGCCGACCAGACCGGCGCGGTCGATGGCAAATGTCACCGGCAGATTCTGCAAGGCGACATCGTGAATCAACTGGTCGTAGGCGCGTTGTAAAAACGTGGAATAGATCGCGACCACCGGATGCACGCCCTCGCACGCCAGACCGGCGGCGAGCGTGACACTGTGTTGTTCGGCGATGCCGACATCGAAATAGCGCTGCGGAAAACGTTCCGAGAACGCGACCAGGCCGGAACCCTCGCGCATCGCCGGCGTGATCGCGACCAGCGTCGGATCGTGTTCGGCCATATCGCAGATCCAATCGCTGAACACTTCGGTGTAGGTCGGGCCGCTGGCCGGCGCCGAAGGTGCATCGCCCGTGTGTAGATCAAACTTGCTCACGCCGTGGAAGGCGCAGGGATTGGCCTCGGCCGGCGCATAGCCCTTACCCTTGCGCGTGACCACATGCAGCAATTGCGGGCCGTGCAACGCGCGCACATTGCGCAACGTCTTCACCAGCCCCGGCAGATCGTGGCCATCGATGGGGCCGAGATAATTGAAGCCCATTTCCTCGAACAGTGTGCCGGGCACGACCATGCCTTTGACATGTTCCTCGGCGCGGCGCGCGAGTTCGCGCACCGGCGGCAGGACGTCCAGCACCTTCTTGCCGTGTTCGCGCATCGAGGCATAGGTGCGGCCCGACAAGACGCGCGCGAGATAATTCGACAACGCGCCGACGTTCGGTGAGATCGACATGTCGTTGTCGTTCAGGATCACCAGCAGATTGGCATCCAGATCGCCGGCGTGATTGAGCGCCTCGAAGGCCATGCCGGCGGTCATCGCGCCATCGCCGATGATGGCGACCGCCTTGCGTGAACTGTCGCTGCGCGCGGCGGCGATGGCCATGCCCAGCGCCGCGCTGATCGAGGTGCTGGAATGGCCGACACCGAAACTGTCGTAGGGCGATTCGTCGCGCTTGGGGAAACCGGCCAACCCACCTTGCTGACGCAACGTGGCCATGCGTGCGCGACGGCCGGTAAGAATCTTGTGCGGATAACTCTGATGGCCGACATCCCACACCAGCCGGTCGTCGGGCGTGTTGTAGACGTAATGCAGGGCGATGGTCAGCTCCACCGTGCCCAGCCCCGCGGCCAGATGCCCGCCGGTGCGGCTGACGCTCTGAATCAGAAACTCGCGCAACTCGCGCGCGAGTGCCGGCAGCTGGGCCTCGGAGAGATGCCGCAACTGGTCGGGGGTGTCGATCTGATCGAGCAGGGGAAAGGATTTAGGGCCGGTCATGAGCTGCATACACCACTGGGACCGGGCATTATCCGGGCAGGGGGAGGGACATTCAAGCAGACACCGCGTCCGCATCGGGCGGGATTCGACTACAGGTAAGCGGTGCATGTGGAGTTTTGTAGGTGGAATCGGTTGGGGATACCCGTTGTGGGATGCCGTTTGGTTGTAGCGATGCCCTACACGGGATAAATGTGTCAGCTGCGTCGGTGGGCTTTACGACGGTTGCCATCTCTTCAATCCCAAGCCAAACAACCGGTTGCCTCGATCCACACGCGATGTTGCGAGCGACCACTGTCGGCCCGGCTTACGTCCGCCTCGGCTCCGCAACGGCCATAAATCAATAACATGTTGTTTAAACATATAACGGGTGTGGGTAGGCCTGTAACTTGCTAGCCAATCTCCCGAAGTGCCCACGCGCGCGGCGGATTTGCCCGCGCGGATGATCGAAGAAACAACAAGAATTGTTCACAGGGGAAACACCCATGAAGTATTCCACCCTCGGTGCGCTGTGTGCCGGTCTTGTGTTGAGCAGTGCGTTATCCACCGCCCATGCCGTATCCGTGGTCGGCCAAGGCACCTGGGAGACCACCCTCCAGGGCAGAGACCTCGACGGCAATCTCGCCACCTTCGAGGCGTATTACGACACCGCGCAGAACATCACCTGGCTTGCTGATGCTAATTACGCCGGCGTCGGGATGAGCTGGACCACCGCCGACGCGTGGGCCACCAACCTCAACCCCTACGGCAGCGGCATCGCCGGCTGGCGGTTGCCGACCACGATCGATGCCGATGGCCCCGATGCCGATGCGTTCGGCAACGACGGCTGTGACCAGACGCCTTCTCTCTATCAAGGCCTCGACTGTGGCTACAACATCACCGCCCACAGCGAAATGTCCCACATGTTTTATGTGACCCTGGGTGACATGGCCTACTACCGCACCACCGGCACTGCCGCCCAACCCGGCTGGGGCCTCACCAACACCGGTCCGTTTTCCAACATCCAGTCCAACAACTATTGGTCGGCCACGTTGTCCCCCAGTACCGCTCCGTGGATGTTCCATTTCAGCACTGCCCGTCAGGCCACCGGCGGCGACCAGTCCAATGTCCGCTACGCCTGGGCCGTTCACTCGGGCGATGTTGGCGTGTCCGCTGTCCCGGTGCCCGCCGCCGCATGGTTGTTCGGCAGCGGTCTGTTGGGGCTGGTCGGTATAAGCCGCAAGTGTCGACGTTGATCTGTGTTTTGTAGGAGCGGCCTCTGGCCGCGAACCGGCAATCCTCCGAACCGTTCGCGGCCAGAGGCCGCTCCTACAAATTCAACTGGCCTTTTTCAACGGCCGCACCTTCGCGTGATGCTGTAGCGAATGCC
The DNA here is from genome assembly GCA_016214925.1 of Gammaproteobacteria bacterium. GTDB lineage: Bacteria > Pseudomonadota > Gammaproteobacteria > Thiohalobacterales > Thiohalobacteraceae > JAHJQQ01. The sequence continues at coordinate 3,152 of JACRMO010000219.1, read as the reverse complement.
ACAAATCCCAATCGCGCTGAAGGTTCATCCACAATTCCGGGCCGGTGCCGAGCGCGTCGCCGAGTACCAGCGCGGATGCGGCGGTGATGTTGCGGCGCCCGTTGATGATTTCGTTCAGGCGCGCGTAGGTCCAACCGACGTGTTCGGCGAAACGCTTTTGCGTGATACCGCCCGGTTCCAGGAACTCTTTGAGCAGCATTTCTCCGGGATGAGTCGGTGGGCGTTTCTTCGGCAGCATGGCATCACCTGTGGTAATCGACGATTTCGACCTCAAGGGCATCCGAGCCCTCCCAACGGAACACGACCCGCCATTGATCGTTGATGCGTAGACTCCAGTAGCTTTCCAAATCGCCGCGCAGCTTTTCCAAACGATTACTCGGTGGCGTTTTCAGAATTTCCAACCGCGATACGGAATTGATCTGGTCGAGCAATCGGCGCGCCTTGTCATGCAGCTCGGATGGCAGCTTGCGCGCATGACGACTGTTTACGCCATCGTAAATATCCTGGGTGGTTTTGCCGGTGATGTTCCGTATCATGGCAACCTGACTATATCGACTGCCGATATAACCGGCAAGAGGCGGAACGTTACGACTCCCGCTTGACGATGTAATCAGCCAGACCGCGCAGCGGATCGGCCTCGGGACCGAAGCCGGCCAGCGCAGCATGGGACGCTGCCAGCAGCTCTGCGGCGCGCTGGCGTGCACCGTCCAGACCGAGCAGGGCGGGGTAGGTGGGTTTGTCCCGGACGGTGTCGGCGCCGGCGGTCTTGCCGAGGGTAGCGGTGTCGCCGATGACGTCGAGGATGTCGTCCTGGATCTGGAAGGCCAGGCCGATGCACTTGGCGTAATGATCCAGGTGTTTCAGGCGTGCCTCGTCCAGTGTGTCCGCGCACAGGGCGCCGAGCAGCACGCTGGCGCGGATCAGCGCGCCGGTCTTGTGGATGTGCATGTCTTCCAGCTGGGCGATGTCCAGGGTCTGGCCGACCGCGGCGAGGTCAATGGCCTGGCCGCCGGCCATGCCGCGCGAACCGGAGGCCAGCGCCAGGGTTTCCAGCATGCGCAAGCGGGTGTTAGCGGCGACATCCAATTCGCGGGCGTGGGCGAGGACGTAAAACGCCTGTGTTTGCAGGGCATCGCCGGCGAGAATCGCGGTCGCCTCGTCGAAGGCGCGATGACAGGTCGGCCGACCGCGGCGCAGATCGTCATCGTCCATGGCCGGCAGATCGTCGTGTACCAGTGAATAGGCGTGGATGAATTCCACCGCGCAGGCCGGTATGTCCAGACGCGCGGGCGGTGCGCCGACCGCGATCCCGGCGGCATAGACCAGCAACGGCCGCACACGCTTGCCGCCGCCGAGTGTCGTATAGCGCATGGCCTGGTGCAGGCGCGCGGGGTGGGTGTCGGCGCTGGGTAGGTGGTGTTCCAGCGCGGTCTGTATGCGCTTCTGGCAATCCGCCAGGAAGGTTTCCAGTGGACTGTCTGGCGTGGTCATTGCCGCTCAGGCCTCGTCGCTGTCGAACGGCGCGAGCTGCTCCTGGCTGCCTTGCTTCACCAGCTGTTCGACCTTCTGTTCGGCCTGCGTCAGGGCCTCCTGACAGGTGCGCGTGAGCTGCACACCGCGTTCGAAGGCGGCCAGCGACGCCTCCAGGTTGAGGTCGCCTTGTTCCATCTTTTCCACCAGACCTTCCAGTTCCTTCAGGGCGGATTCAAAGTCGGCAGGTTCGCTGCGTTTCTTGGCCAAAGGAGGCTCCCGGTAGGCGATAGGCGGCTAACGGTACCCCGGTGATTGGGGATGGTCAACGCGTGAGCATTTTTGTAGCGGAGTTGAGGCATGTCAGTCGCTTGGCAACTTGCGTCTGTTCCGGCCACGCCCCTGGCGATACAGTCTACGGCCTCATGCAGAGGGAGCGGTTGACACCCGGGAGGGTGTTGTTTACAGTCTATTCTCAGTTTAGACTAAGTCTAAACATGTCCAGTACCTGGGGTCCTGGCCCAGGCTATGGGCCCCGCATCCGAAGTCACAATGGAGGACGTCACTATGGCAAATCTGAAAGGCAGCAAGACAGAAGAGAACCTGAAGGCCGCATTTGCGGGCGAATCTCAAGCTAACCGCCGTTATCTCTATTTCGCAGCCAAGGCCGATGTCGAAGGCTACAACGACGTTGCCTCGGTGTTCCGTTCCACCGCCGAAGGTGAGACCGGCCATGCCCATGGTCATCTGGAATATCTCGAAGCCGTCGGCGATCCCGCAACAGGCCTGCCCATCGGCCCGACTTCCTCTAACCTCAAGGCCGCCATTGCCGGCGAGACTCACGAATACACCGACATGTACCCGGGCATGTCCAAGAGCGCGCGCGACGAAGGCTTCGACGAAATCGCCGACTGGTTCGAGACCCTGGCCAAGGCCGAGCGTTCCCACGCCAACCGTTTCCAGAAGGCGCTGGATCAGCTCGACAAGTAAGACCGGTGGAATTGCGTTGCCGGATCCACATGGATCCGGCGCGTATCCCTGCAATGCGCTCTCAGCAAAGGTGATGTTTTCATGTCTGCGCCGACTGAAACCCGACACGAATCCAGACGCGAAGGCAGTCTCGAAGCGCCGCTGCGCCATGCACTCGACTGGCACAATCCACAGTTCTACGACGAACAGAATCTGTTTGCCGAACTGGAACGGGTGTTCGACATCTGTCACGGCTGCCGACGCTGTTTCAATCTGTGCAATTCGTTTCCGACACTGTTCGATGCCATTGATGCGTCGGACACGCTGGAACTCGACGGTGTACCGAAAAAAGTCTATTGGGATGTCGTCGATCACTGCTATCTCTGCGACATGTGTTTCATGACCAAGTGTCCCTATGTGCCGCCGCACGAATGGAACCTGGATTTTCCGCATCTGATGCTGCGCGCCAAGGCGGTGAAGTTCCGCAAGGGCGATGTGCGTGGGCGCGACAAATTACTCACCTCCACCGATCTGGTCGGTAGTCTCGCCGGCATCCCGGTGGTGGCCCAGGTGGTCAACGCCGCCAACAAACTCAAGCCGGTGCGCGCCCTGTTGGATAAGACGCTGGGCGTGCATCCGGAAGCGATTCTGCCCGAATATCACAGCGCGACCTTGCGCAAACGTATGGGCAGCCACCAACCCAAGTCGGCGCC